>NZ_JBEYHA010000059.1:0-26560 GCF_040635075.1 Nocardiopsis sp. NPDC007018 | reverse complement strand
GGCGCGGTCACCTCGACCGACGTCCTCGCCCTCCTGGACGAGGCACTGACCGACGAGCGGTTGCGGGCGCGGCCCCAGTTCGGTCGGCCGGGGATCGGACCGTTAGCCGGACTGTCCCCCGAGGGTCTCCACGACCGTCTCGGCGACCCTACGCATGGTCAGTCGGCGGTCCATCGAGTTCTTCTGAATCCAACGGAAGGCCTCGGGCTCGCTCATGCCGTGGCGGGTCTGGAGCAGCCCCTTGGCCTGCTCCACCAGTTTGCGCGTCTCCAGACGGTCCTGGAGGCTGCCGACCTCGGCTTCCAGCGCCGCCAGCTCGGCGTAGCGGGAGGTGGCCATCTCGATCGCCGGAACCAGGTCCGACTTACTGAACGGCTTGACCAGGTAGGCCATGGCCCCGGCCTCCCGGGCCCGCTCCACCAGCTCCCGCTGGGAGAAGGCGGTCAGGATCACGACCGGCGCGATGCGCTCGGCGGCGATGCGCTCGGCAGCGGAGAGACCGTCGAGCACCGGCATCTTGATGTCGGTGATCACCAGGTCGGGTTTGAGCTCCTGGGCAAGCCGGATGGCGGCCTCACCGTCGCCCGCCTCCCCGACGACGGCATAGCCGTCCTCCTCGAGCATCTCCTTGAGATCCAGGCGGATCAGGGCCTCGTCTTCCGCGATCACCACACGGCTCTGCGTCCTCGTCACGTACACGAGGTTACCGAGATCCGCTAGTATGCTGACCGTTGGCCCCGGCAATCCGCGTCAATCGTGACTCCACCGTTGACCGGGAGTCGCTCCGGGGACACAGAGCAGGAAAACCGGACAAACCAGCCGGAATGATGGAATAGGCAGACATAAAGGTCTCAAACACCTTGGCTCGAAAGGGCGTGTGGGTTCGAGTCCCACTTCCGGCACAGAGCACTCAAGCCGCCCCAGGGCGGCTTTTTTGCCGTTCGGGGCACGTCGCGAAAGTGTCCGAAGCGTGAGCGAACATGCACTGTATGTACTCACGCGAAATCGTCGACAAGGCGCTGGCCCTGCACCGCTCCGGTTGGAGTCACCAGTACGTCGCTCGCGCCTGTGGGGTGTCGGAGCGCGCTGTTGGTCACTGGGCCAACGGCAGGCGCCGAACACGAGCCAAGGACGCGGAGCGTACGGCCTACTGCCCCAAGTGCGGCGAGGGCACCCTGGACCCCCTCGCCTACTCCTACCTGCTCGGCCTCTACCTGGGTGACGGCTACATCGGCGCCGTCTCCAAGGGGGTCCACTACCTCTCCATCATCTGCAGCGACACCTGGCCGGGGCTCAAGGTGGAGTGCGAGACCGCGCTCGCCCGTGTGTACCCGGTGTCGGTCTTCAAAGTGCAGAGGGAAGGCTGCACGGAGATCAAGTCCACGTCCAAGCACTGGCCCTGCATCTTTCCGCAGCACGGCAAGGGCTACAAACACTCCCGCCGGATCGCCCTGGAGCCCTGGCAGGCCGCCATCGTGAACCAGCATCCCGAAGCCCTGATACGCGGCCTCATCCACTCGGACGGTTGCCGGGTGATCAATCGGATACGCAGGAAGCGACGGAACGGGGAGACGGTGCACTACGAGTACCCGCGCTACCACTTCACGAACTCATCGACGGACATCGTGCGGGTGTTCACCGACGCTCTGGACCGGTTGGACATCGCGTGGAAGATCCACGTGATCAGGCAGGAACCGCGCTACCGGGACAAATATGTCGTTTCGGTGTCCCAGCGGGACGCGGTGGCGCGGATGGACGCGTTCGTCGGGCCCAAGTACTGAAGGCGCCCGCGCGCGGTGGGCGCGGGCCCGGACACGCGTCTCACCCCTCGCCGCGCCAGCGCTGGATGTCCTCCTCGGTGATCTCCTGCATCGGTGTGGGCTGGGTGATGCGGAGGTGGTTGCCGAAGGGGTCGCGCAGGGCGCAGTCGATGCCGTAGGGCTGCTGGGTCGGTTCCTCGGTGAACGTGACTCCGCGCGAACGCAGGGTGTCGAAGGTGGCCCGGCAGTCGTCGGTGTTGATGATGGCGGCGACGCCGAGGGCGCCCTTGGTGAGGAGTTCGCGGACCCGGGCGCCGTCCTCGTCCTCCGAGGGCACCTCCAGGAGGATGTGGCGTTCGGGGTCGGCGGGCAGGGTGATGGTGAGCCAGCGCATGAACCCCATGTCGACGTCGTCGCCGACCTGGAAGCCGAGTTTACCGACGTAGAAGTCGAGGGCCTCGTCCTGGTCGAGGACGGTGACGGAGTGGATGGCGATCTGTGTGAGCATGCGTCAACGCTACGTCCGGGCTGGTCAGCCGTGCTTCTACGCCACGTCAGTTTCGGGTCTGGCTCAGGAGGCGCGCAGATGGTCGCGCAGGGCGCGGGCGGCGCGTCCGATGAGCGCTTCGGCGGCGGGTTGGTGGCGGGCGGGGACGGAGGAGGCGGTGAGGGCGGCGATGGCGTAGGCCTCGCCGCCCCTGTGGTCGACGACGCCGACCTCGTGGCGGTGGTTGAGGACGCTGCCGGTCTTGGAGGACCAGGTGCTGGCGTCGGTGCTGAACTCGGGGGCGAGTCGGTGGCGGATGACGTTGTCGGCCATGAGCGAGCGCAGGCGGGCGGCGGTGTCGGGGTGGATGGTGGTGGGCCTCCAGACGGCTTGGAGGAGGTCGACGTGGGCGCGGGCCGATCCGGAGTTGGCGCGGGTGACGTCGAGTTGGGGGATGCGGTGGCCGCGCCCGGCACTGGCGGCCTGGATGGCGAGGGTGTGGGCGAGGTGGGTCTCGTCGGGGGCGAGGCGTTCGGCGGGGGTCTGGTTGAGGTCGCGGACACGGTGGCGGACGGTGATGCCGTGGAGGTCGTGGGCGCGCAGGATGTCGGTGACGTGGGCGGGAGGGGTGAGTTCGAAGAGGGCGTCGGCGGCGACGTTGTCGCTGACGCACAGGGCGAGGTAGAGCAGGTCGTCGACGGCGACGGTGGCGGGGTGGCGGAAGCGGCCGAGCCCGAGGGGTCCGGTGGTGGGGCCGTCGGGTGGGACGCGGACGGGGGCGGCGCCGTCGATCTCCCCTTGGTGGAGGCGTTGGAGGGTGGCGAGGGCGAGGGGGAGTTTGACGAGTGAGGCGGTGGCGAACTCGGTGTCGGGGTCGATGCCGATCTCGTGGCCGGTGTTGAGGTCGCGGACCAGGAGGGAGGCCTGGAGTCCGGCCTGTTCGAGTTCGGTCCGGAGTCGTTGGGTGATCACGGGGTGGGCGCTCCGAGGCATTGGGCGACGTGCGGGTGGAGGTGTGTGCGGAGTGTCTCGGCCTGTTCTCCGGTGGCGGTGTAGGTGCGGGTGGGTTGGATCTCTCCGATGGGGCGCCAGTGGAGGTCGAGGTCGTCGGCCTGGCGGGGTGAGCAGAGGAGGAGGTCGTGGGTGGTGAGGACTTCGGCGGTGGCGGTGGTGAGGTCGGCGGCGCGGGCGATCTGGGTGGGGTGGAGGCCGAGCGTGTCTCCGGTGTGGGTGAGGGGGTCGCGGATGTGGGGTGTGTCGTCCTCGGGTTGGAGCCAGAGTCGGCGGGGCGGGTCGGTGTCGTAGCGGTGGGGTCGGAGGGTTTCGAGGTAGTGGGTGCGGGCGTGGGGCGGGTGGTGGGTGGCGAGTCCGAGGGGGACGGTCCAGTGTGCCTGGTCGCGGGGGACGGCGGTGAGTGCCGTGCGGACCTGGCGGGTGTGGAGGAGTTCGTCGCGTTGGGCGGGGGGTGCGGGGTGGGGGTCGAGGTGGAGGTCGTGCGCGCGGGCGCGCGCGGTGAGGCGGGCGAGGTCGTGGGTGGTGCAGGTGGTGGGGACGGCTAGGCGCAGGGGTGTGCGCCGGGCCTGGGCGGCGTCGTGTTCGAGGGTGTGGGCGAGGTCGACGAGTCGGCGTGCGGTGGGCAGGACGGTGTGGCCGAACTGGGTGAGGGTGGCGCGTCGGGTGGTGCGGTCGAAGAGGGGGGCGCCGAGGTGTTTCTCGAGGGCGGCGATGCGGCGGCTGGCGACGGGTTGGGGGATGCGGGCGGCGGCCGCTCCGAGGGTGAAGCTGCCTCGGTCGCTGACGTGGATGAAGGCGGTGCAGGCTCCGACGAGGTCCATGGTCTGAGGTTATGCCGGAATCGCATGGAAGTGGCCATTGGCGTCTTGGACAGCATGGGTGGTGGTTGGTGAGACTGCGGGGGCGGGCCGGTTCTGGTTCGTACCTCTACTGATTCGTGTTCCTTTGGGGGCTTGTGTGAGCTTTTCTGTGCGCGGTGTGTGGTGGCGCGGTTTCGTCGCGTCAGTGGTGCTGGTGCCCGTGGTGGGGTGTGGCGCGGCCGGGGGTGAGGGGGGCGCGGGCGCTTCGGCGGAGTCGGCGTCGGTGACGGTGGACTTCGCGGCGGAGTTCGAGGCCCTGGAGGAGGAGTTCGACGCGCGGTTGGGTGTGTACGCGTTGGACACGGGGTCGGGTGATGAGGTGGCGTTCCGGGAGGATGAGCGGTTCGCGTTCGCCTCGACGTTCAAGGCGCTGCTGGCGGGGGTGGTGCTGTCGGAGAACTCGTTGGAGGAGATGGAGCGGGTGGTGACCTTCGACGAGAGCGTGCTGGTGCCGCACTCGCCGGTGGTGGAGGAGAACCTGGAGTCGGGGATGTCGCTGTTGGAGCTGTGCGACGCGACGGTGCGGTTCAGCGACAACGCGGCGGCGAACCTGTTGTTGGAGGAGATCGGCGGTCCGGAGGGGTTCGGTTCGGCGTTGGAGGAGCTGACCGGTGACGAGGTGACCAATCCGGTGCGGTGGGAGCCGGAACTCAACGAGGCGGTGCCGGGTGACGAGCGCGACACGAGCACCGCGCGGGCCCTGACGGGGAGCCTGGAGGCGTTCGCCTTGGGCGAGGTCGTGCCGGAGGACCGTCGTGAGGTGCTGGTGGACCTGCTGGTGCGGAACACGACGGGTGATGATCTGATCCGCGCGGGCGTGCCGGACGGTTGGGTCGTGGGCGACAAGACCGGTGGCGGGGGTCACGGGACGCGCAACGACATCGCGGTGCTGTGGCCCGAGGGGGGCGAGGGCGACCCGATCGTGCTGGCCGTGCTGTCGAGCCGTGACGTCGAGGACGCGGAGTACGACGACGCGTTGGTCGCCGAGGCGGCCGAGGTGGTCGTGGAGGCCCTGGGGTAGGGGCGGTCCGGCGGGTGTCGCGGGGGTTCTGGCCGGGTCGGGGCAGGTCGGCCAGAACCTCTGTAACTACCCAACCCATTCGCCCCCAAAGAGGCCCTTTGTCACTTTATGTAGCCGCAAGCGGGCCGAACCGGTCACATCACGGCCACAACCTGAGCACAACCCGTGGGTTCGGTCGCCGGAAAGCCGACCCGTCCCTGATCCTTGATGTCGGAAAGCCCGGTCGGATCGGGCTCGCAGCGAGAGAGGGGCGACGGTTGTTGACCGCGGTGGCCGGGGTGATCGGCGCGCTGGTGATCGGGGCCTGGGTCGTGGTGGCCTGGGGTTCCCGGCGGCGGCAGCCGTGGTTGTGGACCCCGGTGGCGCTGCTGGTGGTCCTGCTCGTCGCGGTGGACCTGCCCGGCTGGTCGTTCCTGCCCCTGGCGGCCCTGGGCGCGGGCTCCTTCGCCGAACTGGTGGTGGGTTCGCGCGAGTCGCCCGCGATCCGAACCAAGGACCCCGACGCCCCGTTGAGCACGCAGCGGTGGGCGGCCGCGGCGGCCGCCCCCTTCCGGGTCGCGCTGGCCGAGCCCTGGGACGTGGTGGCGCGGCCGAGCCTGCGCCGCCGCTACCGGCGGATGCTCGAACGCCAGTGGTCGGTGGTGGACCGCGAGTCGTTGCTGGCGGCCGTGGACACCCTCTGGGCCGGGTTGCACCAGGGCCCGAGCCTGGACCTCGCGGTGGACCTGCGTACGGGTACGGCCCGTTCCCGCCTCCCCCTGGACCAGGGCGGCCTGGACACCGGCGAGACGGTGGAGCTGACCCCGGAGCAGGTGGCCCGGCTGCGCGCGGTCACGGGCGTGGACGAGGGTGACGAGACGGTGATCATCGGCGCCTACCAGTGGTGGAAGTCGGTGCACGTCATCCGGTTGGCGTGCGGTGGGGCGACGCTGGACTGGCTGAGCCCGGTGGAGACGCAGACGCTGTTGCGGCGGGTGGCCTCCGACCTCCAACGGCGGTACTCGTCGTGGGGACAGCTGTCCACGGCCTTCCACGCCGGGTACCTGCTGTGGCCCGACAAGGGTGTGGACGACGACCCGGTGGAGGACGACCGGCCGGACGCCGACCGCGTGTGGGTGGCGCTGGGCCTGTTGGACGAGGACCCGCGCAGCCCGTGGAACCTGCTGCCGTGGGACATGCCGCTGGACCGGGTGACGTTCGAGGGCGGGGTCTCCACCACCCAGGAGTAGGCCCCCGGACTTCCGGCGGTTCGACCGCTCCCCCGCGCGACCCCTTTCCGGTGCGCCACTCCCCCGGTCTACGGCCCCGGACACGACTTCGGCCGCACCGGTCGGCCCGGAGAGGTCGGCGCGGCTCAGTACGCCTTCCCCCGGGCCGGACCTGATGCGGCCCGTCGGTCGGCGCCCGCTCGGGGCGCCCGTTCACGCGTCGCTCAGCCGTTGCCGAGGGCGACGGCGTCGCCGAGTCGGTGGACGCGCAGGGAGTTGGTGGAACCGGTGGTTCCGGGCGGGCTTCCGGCGACGATGACGACCTTGTCACCCTTGTGGTAGTCGCCGAGCTGGAGCAGTTCGCTCTCCACCTGGCGGACCATGTCGTCGGTGTTGTCGACCCAGGGGACGAGGTTGCTCTCGGTTCCCCAGGTGAGGGAGAGACGGCCCCGGGTGTCGGCCTCGGTGGTGAAGGCCAGGAGCGGGATGGGTGAGCGGTAGCGGGCCAGGCGCCGGGCGGTCTCACCGGACATGGTGAAGGCGACCAGGGCCTTGGCGCCGACGGTGGCGCCGATCTCGGCCGCCGCGCGGGCGATGGCGCCGCCGGTGGTCTCCGGCACCCGGTTGAGGATGTGCGAGGCGCGCAGGGACTCCTGCTCGGCGGCGCTGACGATGCGCGCCATGGTCTCGACCGTCTCGATGGGGTACTGGCCCACGCTGGTCTCGCCGGAGAGCATGACGGCGTCGGCGCCGTCGAGGACCGCGTTGGCGACGTCGGAGGCCTCGGCCCGGGTGGGCCGGGGCGCGCTGATCATGGACTCGAGCATCTGCGTGGCGACGATGACCGGCTTGGCCTTGTCGCGGCAGCGTTCGACGGCGCGCTTTTGCACCATCGGGACGTTCTCCAGGGGCAGTTCGACGCCGAGGTCGCCTCGGGCGACCATCACGCCGTCGAAGACCTCGATGATGTCCTGGAGGCGCTCGACCGCCTGGGGCTTCTCGATCTTGGCGATGAGGGGGACGGTGACGCCCTCCTCGTCCATGATGCGGTGGCACTCCTCGGCGTCCGCGGGGCTGCGGACGAAGGAGAGGGCGACCATGTCGACGCCCTGGGCCAGGGCCCAGCGGAGGTCTGCCTCGTCCTTGTCGGTGAGGGCGGGCACGCTGACGGCGACTCCGGGGAGGTTGAGTCCCTTGTGGTTGGAGACGGTGCCGCCGAAGACGACGCGGGTGTGGACCTCGGTGCTGGTGGTCTTGGTGCACTCCAGCACGACGCGGCCGTCGTCGATGAGGACGCGGTCACCCGGGCGGACGTCGCCGGGGAGGCCCTTGTAGGTGGTGGAGACGCGCTGGGCGTCACCGGGCACGTCCTCGATGGTGATGGTGAACTCGTCTCCGGCGGCGAGTTCGACGGGGCCGTCGGGGAAGGTTCCCACACGGATCTTGGGACCTTGGAGGTCGGCGAGGACCCCCACCGCTCGGTTGGCGTCCGCCGCGGCCTGCCTGAGGTTGGCGAGGCTGGCGCGGTGGTCGTCGTGGGTTCCGTGGCTGAGGTTGAGACGGGCGACGTCGAGGCCCGCGTCGACGAGGCGCCGGAGTGTCTCCGGGCTCGATGTGGCGGGGCCAAGGGTCGCAACGATTTTTGCTCGACGTGTCACGTCTATCACTTTAGAGCGTCCGGGGGATGGAGTGGTCTAAACCAGGTTGCGAATACACGTATCTGAGGTGGAGTCGGGGCGAATTCGGTCACCCTGCGTGAGCGGTGTTGGATGAGGGCGCGGTCCCGGGGGCCGTGTTCGTGTCCGAGGGAAGGGGTGTGCCGGTGTTCGATCGGTTCGCGGTGGAGTCCGCTCTGGCGGCGGAGGTGTCGGCGCTGGAGGAGGTCCTGCTGGGACTCTCCGAGACGGAGGTGGTGTTGCCCACACGGTGTGTCCCGTGGGATGTGGCCGCGTTGGCGGTGCACACGGTGGGTTCGTTGCACCAGGTGATGGTGGCGCTGGAGGGGGAGGCACCGAGCGTGTCGGAGCCCCTCGTGTCGGCCGCGGGGTACTACGTGCCGGAGGTGCGGTTCTCCCCGGAGGTGAACGCGGCCCGGGTGGAGGGGGCGGTGGAGCGGGCGGCGCGGCGTGAGGACGCGGCGGAGCCGGGACGGGTGCTGCGGGAGTCGTGGCGGGCCCTCGGGCGGCGTCTGGCGGACGAGTCGGCGGACCGGCGGATCGTGACGCGGCACGGCGACCCGATGCTGTTGACGGACTTCCTGGTGACGCGGGTGGTGGAGACGGTGCTGCACGGGTGGGACCTGGCGGACGCGCTGGGCCGGGAGCCGTGGACGGCGGGTGCCGCCGTGGAGGTGGTCCACGGGGTGGTGTTCGGTGCGGTGGACCCGCGCGAGCTGCGGCGGGTGCTGCCGGACCTGGCCGGGCCCGGGGGTGCCTCGGCGGCGGTGCGCGCGGTGACCGGGCGATCGGACTCCCCGGTGGACCGGGCGGCGCTGGAGGCGGCGGGGGTCCGCTTCCTCGCCCTGGGCTGACCCGCTGCCGGGCGGCGGTGGGGCCGACCCGCGTCCGCCGCCCCGGCACCGCCCCGGGGCGGTGCCGTCCGGTGCGGGACCTCAGTCGGGTCGGCGGGGGCTGGGCAGGTCGGGCTGGACGTGTCCGTAGGCCCGCAGGACGCGCAGCCGCTGGATGGTGCGCATGCCCTCGCGTTCGAGGGTGGCGACGGTGTCCCACTCGTCCCAGCAGGCGTCCCATCCCCCGTCGGGGCGCTGCTGGTCCTCGAACGCGGTGAGGTTGCGTTCGAGTTCCTCGTCCGTGAAGAGCGGGCGGGCGATGTGGTGCGGGTGGGAGGCCAGGTCGAGCGGCGTGTGGACGTGCCCGGTGGAGCGCGGGTGCACGTCGATGACGGCGCGGATCATGTGGGAGAGGTGGTTCATCGCGACGACGGCGCGGGCGCGGTCGGGGACGTGCTGGAGGAAGCAGCAGATACCGATGGCCTCGTGGGGGTCGGTCCACTTGAGGGTGTCGATCCGCTTCCAGCAGTAGGCGGTGGCGCGGTCCCGCCACGGGTGGGTGACGTTGTTCTTGTGCAGGAGTCCGGCGATCATCGCGGTGATGTCGAGTCGGCTGCCGAAGTCGTCGTTGTGGCGGAACCAGGGGGCGGCCTCGGTGTAGCGGGCGCTGGGCAGTGCCAGGGGCAGCCCGCCGTCCTCGTTGCTGACGGAGCTCAGGTATCGGCAGACGCCGACGCCCAGGGAGTCGGGAAGGGGTCCGAGTTCGTCCAGGTAGCGCAGGGCGATCTCGGTGGCGGCGGGCTGGCTGCCGTGGCCCCTCAGGTCGGGGTCGAGTCCGTTCCCGTAGCCGCCGTCGAGGTTGCGGTAGGCGGAGAGGGTGGCGCGGACGGGTTCGGCGGGGCCGCCCTGGAAGAGGTAGGCGAAGCGGTGCCGGTCGACGAGCCGGGCGCTGCGCATGGTGAAGTGTTCTGCTGCGCGGTACGAATCCCAGGTCACAACGGTCATGATTCGACGGTACGACTGGGCCGGGGTCAGGAGAACAGCACCGCCTTGATCCATTCGCGATCTTTACGCGGTGTTCTCGGCGCGCTTGCGTTGGCGGTACAGGTAAAGGGTTCCGGCCCAGGAGAGGGCGACGCTCAGGGCCACGAGGAGCTGGATGGTGATCAGGTGTTCGGCGGGGTAGACGACCCCGGTGAGGTAGTGGGCGATGAAGCCCTCGGGCGGGAGCCCTGCCTGTCCGGCGTTGCGTCTCCCCCAGTCCTCCACGTGGGTGAGGGGGCAGGTCCAGCCGATGACGGTGATGCCGAGTCCGTACAGGGCGCAGGCCAGGTGGGGCCAGATCGCGCGGGGCCTGCGCCAGGCCAGGAAGCCGCCGAGCGCGACGTAGACGAGGAAGGCCAGGTGGAGGACCATGGACCCTTCTCCGATGACGCGGTACACCATGGGTCGATGGTAGGCGCGACGAACCCCCCGTGGCGGGGCCACGGGGGGTTGGGGATGTTCCGGGTCAGACGAGCGGGCGCTCGGTGGGCGGGATGGCCACCGGCAGGACGGTGTCCTCGGAGAGGTAGCGGTCCACCCCGGCGGCCGCGGAGCGTCCCTCGGCGATGGCCCAGACGATGAGTGACTGGCCCCGGCCCATGTCCCCGGCGCAGAAGACGCCGTCGACGGTGGTGCGGTACTGGTCGTCGCGGACGACGTTGCCGCGCCCGTCGAGTTCGACGCCGAGCTGGTCGAGCAGGCCCTCCTTCTCGGGCCCGACGAAGCCCATGGCGAGGGTGACCAGGTCGGCGGGGATCTCCCGCTCGGTGCCCTCGACCGGAGCGAAGCCGTCCGGGCCCCGCTTGACGTCGACCAGCTTCAGGGCGCGCACGTTGCCCTGCCCGTCGTCGAGGAACTCCAGCGTGTTGACGGAGTAGATCCTCCTGCCGCCCTCCTCGTGGGCGCTGGTGACCTTGTACAGCATCGGCATGGTGGGCCAGGGCTGGTGGTCGGGGCGTGAGGCGGGCGGCTTGGGCATGATCTCCAGCTGGGTGACCGAGGCGGCCCCCTGCCGGTGTGCGGTGCCGACGCAGTCGGCCCCGGTGTCGCCGCCGCCGATGACGACGACGTGCTTGCCCTCGGCGTGGATGGGTGCGCGGTCGAGGTCGCCCTCCTGGACCCGGTTGGCCAGGGGCAGGTACTCCATGGCCTGGTGGATGCCGTTGAGTTCGCGGCCGGTGGCGGGCAGGTCGCGCCAGCGGGTGGCACCGCCGGTGAGGACGACGGCGTCGTGGTCGGCCCTGAGCCGCTCGACGGTGACGTCGACGCCGACGTTGACGCCGGTGCGGAAGACGGTGCCCTCGGCGCTCATCTGGGCGAGGCGGCGGTCGATGTGCCGCTTCTCCATCTTGAACTCGGGGATGCCGTAGCGGAGCAGGCCGCCCACGCGGTCGGCGCGTTCGTAGACGGTGACGTCGTGTCCGGCGCGGGTGAGCTGCTGCGCGGCGGCGAGGCCGGCGGGGCCGGAGCCGACGACGCCGACGCTCCTGCCGGTGCGGTGGGTGGGGGGCAGGGGCCTGACCCAGCCCTCCTCCCACGCGCGGTCGATGATGTTGACCTCGACGTTCTTGATGGTGACGGCGGGCTGGTCGATGCCGAGCACGCAGGCGGACTCGCAGGGCGCGGGGCACAGGCGGCCGGTGAACTCGGGGAAGTTGTTGGTGGCGTGGAGCCGTTCGACGGCCTCGGCCCAGTCGTGGGTGTACACGAGGTGGTTCCACTCGGGGATGAGGTTCCCGAGGGGGCACCCGTTGTGGCAGAACGGGATACCGCAGTCCATGCAGCGTGAGGCCTGCTTGGTGACGGTGCCCCGGTCGAGGTCCTCGTGGACCTCGCGCCAGTCCTGGATGCGGACGTCGACGGGGCGGTGGCGGGGGAGCTCGCGCTCGGTGATCTTCAGGAAACCCTTGGGGTCAGCCATGGTTCCTCCTCCTCTCGTGTGCTGACTTCAGGACTGCGCGGAGGCCATGACGGCCTCGTTGACGTCGCGCCCCTCGCGCTCGGCCTCGGCGCGGGCGAGCAGGACCCGCTTGTAGTCGCGCGGCATGACCTTGGCGATGCGGCCGAGGCCGTCGGCGCCCTGGGCCAGGAGGCGTTCGGCGACCGTGGACCCGGTCTCGGCGTGGTGGCGGGTGAGGACGTCGGTGAGGAAGTCGCGGTCCTCGTCGGTGAGGTCCTCGATCTCGACCATCTCGGTGTTGACGCGTCCTGGGTCGAGGTCGAGGACGTAGGCGGTGCCGCCGGACATGCCCGCGGCGAAGTTGCGCCCGGTGCGGCCGAGGACGACGGCGCGGCCCCCGGTCATGTACTCGCAGCCGTGGTCGCCGATGCCCTCGACGACCGCGAGGGCGCCGGAGTTGCGGACGCAGAAGCGTTCGCCGACCACGCCCCGGAGGAGGATCTCTCCGGAGGTGGCGCCGTAGCCGATGACGTTTCCGGCGATGATGTGTTCCTCGGCGGCCAGGGTGGAGGCGGCGGCGGGGCGGACGACGACGCGGCCGCCGGAGAGCCCCTTGCCGACGTAGTCGTTGGCGTCCCCGAACAGCCGCAGGGTGACGCCGCTGGGCACGAAGGCGCCGAAGGACTGTCCCGCGGACCCGGTGAAGGTGACGTCGATGGTGTCGGCGGGCAGGCCCTCGGCCCCGTGGCGCTTGGTGACCTCGTGTCCGAGCATGGTGCCCACGGTGCGGTTGACGTTGCGGACGGGGAGCTCGAGGCGGACGGGGCGGCCGAAGTCGAGCGCACCCTCGCTGAGCTGGATCAGGGTGTTGTCCAGGGCCTTCTCCAGGCCGTGGTCCTGGGCGCGCCGGTGGGCGCGGTGGTCTCCGGCGACGGGTTCGACCTCGTGCAGGATCGGGGACAGGTCCAGGCCCTGGGCCTTCCAGTGGTCGACCGCTTCGGTGGTGTCGAGCAGGTCGACGGAGCCGATGGCCTCGTCGAGGCTGCGGAAGCCGAGCTGGGCCAGGTACTCGCGGACCTCCTGGGCGATGTACTCGAAGAAGGTCACGACGTACTCGGCCCTGCCGGAGAACCGCTCCCGCAGGACGGGGTTCTGGGTGGCCACGCCCACGGGGCAGGTGTCGAGGTGGCACACGCGCATCATGACGCAGCCCGACACGACGAGGGGCGCGGTGGCGAAGCCGAACTCCTCCGCGCCGAGCAGTGCGGCGATGACGACGTCGCGGCCGGTCTTCATCTGACCGTCGGCCTGCACCACGATGCGGTCCCTCAGGCCGTTGAGCAGCAGGGTCTGCTGGGTCTCGGCGAGGCCGAGCTCCCAGGGCGTGCCCGCGTGCTTGAGGGAGGTCAGCGGCGAGGCTCCGGTGCCGCCGTCGTGGCCGGAGATGAGGACGACGTCCGCGTGGGCCTTGGACACGCCGGTGGCGACGGTGCCCACGCCCGCCTCGGAGACCAGCTTGACGTGGACCCGGGCGGACGGGTTCGCGTTCTTGAGGTCGTGGATGAGCTGGGCGAGGTCCTCGATGGAGTAGATGTCGTGGTGGGGCGGCGGTGAGATGAGGCCGACTCCGGGCGTGGAGTGGCGGGTCTCGGCGACCCACGGGTAGACCTTGTGGCCGGGCAGCTGGCCGCCCTCGCCGGGCTTGGCGCCCTGGGCCATCTTGATCTGGATGTCGTCGGCGTTGCTGAGGTAGTGCGAGGTCACGCCGAAGCGGCCGGAGGCGACCTGCTTGATGGCGCTGCGGCGCAGGTCTCCGTTGGCGTCGGGGGTGAAGCGGGCCGGGTCCTCGCCGCCCTCTCCGGTGTTGGACTTGCCGCCGAGGCGGTTCATGGCGATGGCGAGGGTCTCGTGGGCCTCCGCGGAGATGGACCCGTAGGACATGGCTCCGGTGGAGAACCTCCTGACGATCTCGGAGACGGGCTCGACCTCGTCGACGGGGACGGGCTCGCGCACGCCCTCCTTGAGGCGGAACAGCCCGCGCAGGGTCATGAGCCGGGTGGACTGGTCGTCGACCCGGTTCGTGTACTCCTTGAAGATCTCGTACTTGCGCGCGCGGGTGGAGTGCTGGAGCCGGAAGACGGTCTCGGGGTCGAAGAGGTGGGGTTCGCCCTCGCGCCGCCACTGGTACTCGCCGCCGACCTCCAGGCGCCGGTGGGCGTTGGGGTTGGCGGTGTGGGCGCGGCGGTGGCGCAGGGCGACCTCCTCGGCGAGGACGTCGAAGCCGACGCCGCCCAGGCGGGAGGTGGTTCCGGTGAAGCAGCGGTCGACGACCTCCTGGCCCAGTCCGAGGGCCTCGAAGATCTGGGCTCCGGTGTAGGAGCTGACGGTGGAGACGCCGATCTTCGACATGACCTTGAGGACGCCCTTGCCGAACGCCTTGACGGTGTTGGCGACGGCGGTGTCGGCGTCGACGCCGCCGAGGGTGCCGCGTTCGACGAGGTCCCGGACGGTGGCCAGGGCCAGGTACGGGTTGACGGCGGAGGCGCCGTAGCCGACGAGGAGGGCCACGTGGTGGCATTCGCGGACGTCGGCGGCCTCGACGAGGAGGCCGACCTCGGTGCGGGTCTTCTCGCGGACCAGGTGGTGGTGGACGGAGCCGGTGAGCAGCAGCGACGGGATCGGGGCACGCGCGGCGTCGGCGCGGCGGTCGCTGAGCACGAGGATGTGGGCGCCGTCGGCGATGGCGCGGGTGACCTCGGTGTTGATCTCGTCCAGTCGGGTGGAGAGGGCCGCTCCGCCGCCGTCGACGGGGTAGGTGCCGTCGACGGTGAAGGCGCGCAGTGCGGGGTTGTCGTCGCCCGCCGCGACGATGGCGGCGAGCTGGTCCTGGTCGACGACCGGGGTGGGCAGGACGAGGCGCTGGTTGCCGCCGGGGGTCGCCTGGAGGAGGTTGCCCTCGGCACCCAGGAGGGTGGACAGGCTGGTGACCATCTCCTCGCGGATGGCGTCCAGCGGCGGGTTGGTGACCTGCGCGAAGTTCTGCGAGAAGTAGTCGAAGAGCTGGCGCGAGCGGGCGGAGAGCGCCGCGACGGGCGTGTCGGTGCCCATGGAGCCGATGGGTTCGGCGCCGGTGCGGGCCATCGGGGTGAGGATGATCCTCAGTTCCTCCTCGGTGTAGCCGAACACCTGCTGGGCGAGGTGGAGTTCGGTGACCGGGGCGGGCTCGGCGGCGGGGAGGTCGGCCAGGCGCAGGACGCCGGAGTCGATCCACTCCTGGTAGGGGTGTTCGGCGGCGAGTTCGGCCTTGATCTCCTCGTCCTCGATGATCCGCCCCCGGGCGGTGTCGACGACGAAGATGCGGCCGGGCTGGAGGCGTCCCTTGCGCACGACCGAGGCGGGGTCGATGTCGAGGACCCCCGCTTCGGAGGCGAGGACGACGAGGCCGTCCTCGGTGACCCAGTACCGGCCGGGGCGCAGGCCGTTGCGGTCCAGGACGGAGCCGACGACGGTGCCGTCGGTGAAGGACACCGAGGCGGGGCCGTCCCAGGGCTCCATGAGGGTGGAGTGGTACTCGTAGAAGGCCCGGACGGCCGGGTCCATCTCGGTGTGGTTCTCCCACGGCTCCGGGATCATCATCAGGACGGCGTGCGGCAGGGAGCGGCCGCCCAGGTGGAGCAGTTCGAGGGCGTCGTCGAAGGACGCGGTGTCGGAGTCGTCGGGGTCGACGATCGGGAAGACGCGGGCGAGGTCGCCGGGGATGAGGTCGGTGGCGAGCTTGGCCTCGCGCGACCGCATCATGTTCCGGTTGCCCTTGACCGTGTTGATCTCGCCGTTGTGCGCCACGTAGCGGAACGGGTGGGCGAGTGGCCAGGACGGGAAGGTGTTGGTGGAGAACCGGGAGTGCACCAGGGCCAGGCCGGACTCGTAGCGCCGGTCGGACAGGTCCGGGAAGAACGGCTCCAGCTGCGGGGTGGTGAGCATGCCCTTGTAGGCGATGGTGCGCGGGGACAGGCTGGGGAAGTAGACGTCGGCCTCGTGTTCGGCGCGCTTGCGGACGCAGTACGCGTGGCGTTCGAGGTCGATGCCGGTGCGGCCCTCGGTGGCGGTGCCGGGCGTGCCGGTGACGAAGAGCTGCACGAAGGAGGGCATGGCCTCGCGGGCGGCGGGGCCGCTGTACTGGGGCTCGAAGGGCACCTCGCGCCAGCCCAGGAGGGTGAGGTCCTCGTCCTCGACGATGGCCTCGATGGTGCGCATGGCGGCGGCGCGCTCGGCCGCGTCGGAGGGGAGGAAGCCGATGCCGGTGGCGTAGGCGCCCGCTTCGGGGAGCGGGAAGTCGCAGACCTCGGTGTAGAGCGCGTGCGGGATCTGGGTGAGGATGCCCGCGCCGTCGCCGTCGTCGGGGTCGGCGCCGGAGGCGCCCCGGTGGTCGAGGTTGCGCAGGACGGTCAGGGCCTTGCTGACGATGTCGTGGCTCTGGCGTCCGTTGAGGTCGGCCACGAACCCGACTCCGCAGGCGTCGTGCTCGAAGGCGGGGTCGTACAGGCCCCGGGGCGTGGTGCCGGTGTGCGTTCGGTCGGACGAACGCCGCGCGTGTCCAGTGGACATGGGCCCTCCAGTCGTCTCTCGTCGGCTTCGTGAAAAGCGCATTCGGGACGACGTTGGCCCTGCTGCGAGCGTGATGCTGTTGTGTCCGCCGGGGGCGGTTCACCCGTGGGGCGTGGTGCCGGTCGGTGTCACCGTGCGGCGTGCACTTCCTCGTGTCGCCGGTGACGCGGGCGGCCCCGTTCCGGGCGGGCTATCTCTTATACAGGCTGGTCCGGTCCCGGTGCGAATCGCCGGTCCGGACCGGAGCCCTCCGGGGTCGCCCCCGGTTCCGGCCTTGCGGGTTGTTCCACGAGGGAAACCCGCTAAACCTCCCATAGGTGACGAAGCACCGGAGCTTGGCCGGTTCTTCACCGGGCGCGCGGGCGGCCCCGGACAGCGAAGTCCCAGGTTACCCCCGGGTCGTCCCGCCGCCCAAGAGCGGACGCGACGTGCGTGAGGGTGACATCCGACTCACCTTCGCGGCCGATGTCCGCGGGCCCGGCGGCGGCGCCGTCGCCGGGTCCGCGACATGGGAGGATCACACAATGGCAGGACACCCGACTTCTTCCGAACCGGTCGAACCACGGCTCGACGCCCCCGCCCCCCTTCCCGAGGCGGCGGAGGACCTCCTTCGCGCGCACGGGCCCGACGCTCCGCGTCCCCGGACGGTCCTGGCGCTCCTCCGCGACGGGCGGTGGTGGGGGGCCAACGACCTCGTGCGCGCCAGTGGTGTGGCGCACGCCGTGGTGGCTCCGCTGTTGAGGTCCCTGGGTGAGGCGGGCGAGGTGGAGCGCGAACCCGGCGGCGAGCGTTACCGCCTGGCGCGCCCCGACCTCTACGCGGGAGCGGCGGCGCCCGCTCTGGCCGACCCGGTGGAGCACCTGCTCGCCGGGCACGGCCGGGCCGCCGCCGAGTTGGCTCGGGCGGTGGCCGAGGGGCCCGCCTCCGACCTGGACCTGGACCACGTCACGGCGGCACCGGAGACCGCCCTGCGCCGGGCCCTGTTCCTGGACACCCGGTTCGACCTGCGCGAACGGACGCTGTTGTGCGTGGGTGACCACGACCTGACGTCCCTGGCCCTGACCCTGGTGCAGCCGCGAGCCCGCGTGGTCGTGGTGGACCTGGACGAGCGTGTGCTGGCCCACATCGACGCGGTGGCCGGGCGGCTGGGGCTGCCGGTGCGCACGCACGCAGCCGACCTGCGGCTGGGTCTGCCCGCGTCGCTGCGGGAGTGCGCCGACCTGGTCTTCACCGACCCGCCCTACACCCCGGACGGTGTGGACCTGTTCGTGCGGCGCGGGGTGGAGGGGCTGGCCGACCCGAGGCGGGGCCGGGTGCTGGTGGCCTACGGGGCCAGCGAGACCACGCCCAAGCTCGCGGCCGCGACCCAGTCCCGCATGGTGCGCTCGGGGCTGCTGCTCGAGGCGGTGTGGCCGGACTTCAACCGCTACCTGGGCGCGGAGTCGATCGGCGCGGCCAGCGACCTGTACGTGCTGCGGCCGCTCGCGCGTACGCCGACCTCCCCCGCCGCAGACGCCTCCCGCGTGTACAGCCAGGGGGTCAACGCCAAGGAGGCGCGGGGCGGGCTCGACACGGAGCGGGCCGCCGCCGTGGTGGACCGGGTCACCGAGCTGGCCGGGAGCGGGCCCGCCCTGGTCGGCGACTGGCCCCGGGAGACGCCCGGGGAAGCCCGTGTGCGCCTGTCCACCTGGATGGACTCCCCCACCGGCGCGGGCGCGACGGCCGTGGTCAACCTCACGTCGGGGTGGGAGCGGCTGGCGCCCCGCGCCGCGCTGGCGTCCACCGCCGACGACACCTTCGTGCTGGTGCCCTCCTCCTCGCGCTGGGTGCGGGACGAGGCGGGTCAGCGGGCCTTCCGGGCCCTGGTGGAGCCGGGTCTTCGCGTCCGGTTCCTGCGGGGTGTGGGCGCCGCCGACCTGACGGCGGTCCGGTGCGCTCGGGCCCCGGAGCCGGAGGAGGCCGTCGACCGCGTGCTGGCGCACGTGCGGGCGCGCGCGCACGGGACGCTGACGACGACGCTGCGTACGGGCCTGGTGGAGGCCTTCGCCCGCCTGGGGCGGCCCACCAACAAGCGCACGGCCCGACTCGCGGTCGCCGAGGCGCCGCGCTGGGTGGCCGGGCACAGCCTGTTGGACCTGCCCGAACACCGTTTCGCCGAGCTCCGGGAGGTGGCCGCGGGCCTGGTCGCCAGGGTGGGGCGGTCCCAGGAGGCGGAATCCGGCTGACCGGTGGGGCGGGAGGCCAGGACACGGGCGGGGCCCGGTGGGAGGTCGTTCCCACCGGGCCCCGCCCGCGTGTGCCGGGGTCGGTCCGCTATGTGCCGGGGACCGTCGGAACCTCGCCGGTGCCCTCGGCCGAAGGCTGTTCCGGGGTCGTCTCCGTCCCGGCGCCCTCACCCGCGCCGGGCACGCCCTCGGTGCCGGTGCCGTCGGTACCGGCGCCCTCCTCGGTAGTGGCGCCCTCCTCGGTACCGGGAGTGGTCTCACCGCCGCCGAGCTCGCCGATCCTGCGGAAGAACGGATTGCGGAAGTTGGCCAGGGTCACCAGCGGGGTGACCAGGCTGACCCGCTCCTCGACCGACTCGGAGTCGCCGGGCTGCACCCACACCACGACCAGGTAGTGGCCCGTGATGATGGCGTCGGCGGCGCTGTAGCCCGCGCCGAGGCGGTCGAAGGGCTCCTCACCGGACGGGGAGAGCACGAACCCGGGGTCGACCGGCTCCTCGCCCTCCTCGGTCTCGGGCAGTTCGAGCGCCTCGGCCACGGCGCGGCTGCCCTCGATGTCGGCGAGGTTGAACACCGCGACCACGCCGAAGACGTCGCCATCGGAGAGGTAGGTGGCGCGCCCGGCCTGCGTGCAGTCGGCGTCGGCCAGCGCCTGTTTCACCTGGTCGCCCCAGACCGCCGCCGAGCAGTCCTCGACCAGCTCCGAGTCGCGCAGGGTGAAGTCCAGGCTCTGCCCGGAGATCTCGGAGTTGTGGCGCTCGAACAGTTCGCCGGCGTTGAGCGGGCGGGTGTCGCTCTCGCGGGAGGAGAGCACGGTGTTCATGTTGCTGTCCTGGGAGTCCTGGACCTTGTACAGGGCCGGACGCGTCTCGCGGGCCGCCTGTTCCCCGCCGTCGTCGCCGGAGAACTGCAGGTACAGCACCGTTCCCAGCGCGATGAGCGCGACGACCAGGGCGCCGATCAGGACGGTCAGCATCCCGCCGAAGCGGCGGGAACCCTTCTTGCGTCGGCCTCCGCCCTTGCGGCGCCCGCCCTCGCGGTTCTCGGAGCGGCTCTGTTCCGCCGGGGCTGGGAGCTCTGCGGGCTCGCTGTTTCTCCTCCGACGGCCCGGCCTGCCAGGCGTCGACGGTTCAGAAGGGGACACCCAAAGGACCTTTCCGTGGATGCGGGCCGGTCACGTGGTGACCGGCCCGCGTGCGCTCGGGGACGGCGGGGAACGCGTCCCGCCTGGTGTCGACCCCGGGGCCCTGTTCCCACTTTTCGGCGGAACACACCCCGGCGGGCGGGTCGATCTGTCCGCGATCCTATCGGGGTGCCCGACGGGGCCGGACAGACCCGCTTCCTACTCCCCCTCGTCCTCGGGCTTGTGCGCGACGACCTCGTCGTAGACGAAGGCGAAGGCGCTCTGGGAGACCACGCTCGCGGTGGCGAGCCCGGAGTCGTCCCCGGGCGGCGAACCGTCGGTGCGCGCGACCCAGTAGACGGCCAGGTAGTGGCCCATCACCTGGGTGGTGGCCTGGCTGTACCCCTCCTGGAGTCCTTCGACGCCGTCGAGCTCGCGGGAGAGCAGGAAGCCCGCCCCGGTCTCCGCGTTGGTCGGGTCCATGGCGGCGGCCACCTCGCTGGCGCCGTCGCTGTCGGAGAGGTCGAACAGGGTCACCTGGGCGACGTACTTGTCCTTGGAGTCGGTGTACACGCCCGAGGCGGCGTTCAGGCAGTTGGCGTCCAGGAGGCTCTGACCGAGCTGCTCGCCCCACACCAGGGAGGTGCAGGAGTCGGTGACCTCGGACTCCTGGAGGTTGAGCTTCATCCCGGCCATGTCGAGTTCCTCGACCGACCCGAAGACGGACTCGTCCGTCATCGGTTCGACGTCGCCGGGACGGTTCTCGATGGAACCGAACACCTCCGGCCGGTCCGGCTCGAACAGGTACAGCTCCGGTGTGATGGTGCTGTGCCCCTCGGGCGGCGCGACGATGGTGTCCTCGCCCCGGTCGGTATTGCCGCCGGTGCCGGTGACGAGCTGGTAGGTCAGCAGGCCCAGGAGCGCGACCAGGGCGATGCTGAAGGCTCCCAGGAGCACGCCGAGCACGGCGGTGCCGCGCTTGCGCTTGCTCTGCTCGGCCAGGGTGTAGACGATCTGGTTGGGCCGGTCGCCCAGGACCGACACCTTCTTGATCGCGGACGCGGAGAACGCGGAGACGCGCCCCACACCCTTCTTGTCCTTCCTGTCCTTCTTGTCCCTGCGTCGGCCCTTGCGGCCAGCGGCGGCTCCGGCCTCCTGCTCCGGCGCCTCCCCGTCCTCGTGGTCGTCGTCGTACCCGGTGTCCGGGTCGTCGTCGTAGTCGTCGTGCTCGGCGTCCGAACGGGCCCGGGTGTGGCCGTACTCCTCGGAGAAGTCCTCCTCCGGGTCGTACTGCTCCTCGTACCCGTCCTCGGGGCCGTAGTCGTCGACGTGCTCTTCGGTGCGGGCGCTGTCGGCGCGGCGGGACCCGCCGCGCCGACGTCTGCGTCCGTGACCGGACTCGGCTCTGCTCACGGTCTTTCTCAATCGTCAACCCGTGGTCTGCTCGACTGGTGCGGGCTTCGTCGTACGGTGTTCACGGCCACGGGCCGGGAGCACCGGTTTTCGGAATGGTCCCGCTCTACTCGGGCTTCGACCCGGAGTCGCCCCCCGCGCCGTCGGCGCCGTCCTCAGCCGTGCCCTCGCTACTAGATCGCTCAGGACTCGGGTGGTATTCCGTCCCGGCCTCCTCGGATGCCCCCGTGGCCTGGTCGAACACCGAGTCGTCGCCGTCGACGGCGCTGTACACGGTGCCCTCGTCCGCCTTCTCCCCGGTGGACGTGTCCCCGAACACCTGGGTCCCGGCGTCCTGACCGTGGGGGACGACGGCGGTGGAGAAGGAGTCGATGCGGCGGCCCGCCCAGACGAAGTAGGCGAGGGCGCCGAGGAGGACCACGATGGAGGTCCAGTTGTTCAGGCGCATACCGAAGAAGTCGTTGGCCGGGTCGACGCGCAGGTACTCGATCCAGAAGCGGCCCGCGCAGTAGCCCATGACGTACACGGCGAAGAGGCGTCCGCCCTGGAGGGAGGACTCGAAGCGGCGGCCGAGGTAGGCCAGCAGGACCGCGAGGAGCAGGCACCACAGGGACTCGTACAGGAAGGTCGGGTGGTAGGTGGTGACGCCGACCTCCATCCCGGCACGCATGTGGCCCTCGGGGGTGGGGTAGATCTCCAGGGCCCAGGGCAGGTCCGTGGGGCGGCCGAAGAGTTCCTGGTTGAAGTAGTTGCCCCAGCGGCCGATGGCCTGGGCGAGCGGGATGGTGGGGGCGATCGCGAAGGAGAGCTTCGTCATGGAGAGCCCGCGCTTGCGGGCGACCAGCCACACGCCCACGGCGCCCAGCGGGATCGCGCCCCAGATGCCGAGGCCGCCCTCCCACACGTACAGGGCCCGGATCGCCTCACGGTCCGGGCCGAAGTACAGGTGGGCGTCACTGATCACGTGGTAGAGGCGGCCGCCGACCAGACCCAGGATGACGGCCCACACGGCCATGTCCATGATCGTCCCGGCCTCGCCGCCCATGGACTTCCAGCGGCGCTCGCTCCAGTAGACCGCCACGACGACCCCGGCCAGGATGCACAGGGCGTAGAAGTGGATCTGGAACGGCCCGATGGGGATCGCGTTGATCTCGGGGCTGGGAATGGCCGCGAGGGCGCGGCCGAGCCCGGCCGCGCCCTCGGAAGCTGTCGACGACAATGTCACTGCTCTGCTCTCGGGTTCGCCCCGCGTGCGGGGTGGTGATCAGGGGTTCTCCTCCGCGTCACCCCCGCCGTCGACATCCTTGGGCCTGGTGCTGACCTTGCCGTCGCCCGCGTCGGCGATCGCGTCGGAAAGGCCCCTGGCGGTCATGGCGGTGTTGCCGTCGAGCAACTCGCCGTTGATGTAGACGGAAGGCGTGGCGCGGAACTCGTTGGCTCCGCTGTAGCGAGTGTAGGCCTTCCCCGTGGCCTCGATGATCTCGCCCGTGTAGGTACCGTCCAGGAAGGAGGGGTCGTGTCCGTTGCCGGCTCCCCAGCTGATGAGGTCGGACAGGACCATGGTCCCGATGTTCTCCTGGCCGATCTGGTCGACGGCGTCCGCGGTGAGTGCGGGCAGGTAGTCCTCGGTGAACTCCTTGACGATCTCCGCCTCGCCCTCGACGCGGTCGTCGAACGCCCGGGCGTCCTCGTCGGAGGCGCCGGTGTCGCGGAACCACTGCTTGAGCTCGTCGACGGTGAAGCCGTCCTTGGTCTCGGTGGGCTGGTTCTCGAAGAGGGTGTCGTTGTACTCGACGAACACGCCGTAGTCGGCGGCGGCGCGGGCGGCGGCCCCGGCCCGCAGGGAGTTCGAGCTGATCGGGACGGGCTGCTGGGCGAAGATGCTGACCGGCCGGTAGTGCACGATGGCGGCGCCGGAGGCCGCCTGTTCCTTGAGGACGTCGCCGCTGAAGTGCTCGAACTGGCGGCAGGCGGGGCACTGGTAGTCGGCGTAGACCTCGACCACCGGGGCGGTGGTGTCGGGTTCGGCCATGATGACGCTGCCGTCGTCCTGGAGGGTCTGCTCGGCCAGCGGGCCGTCGTAGCCCTCGCTGCGGTCGGAGGTCATGACGGCGTAGCCGATGCCGACGACGAGCAGGACGACGGCCGCGGCGGCGCCGACGACGATGAGGGTCCGCCTGCGTTTGGCCGCCCGCTTCTCCTTCTCCCGCTGTTCCCTGAGCTTCTCGCGGGAGCGCTTGCGCGCTTCACTCCCCATGGTGTTCCTCTGTTTCTGGCTTTCTGGGATGGTCGACCGTCACTCGGGGGTTCCGGGGCGTGGGCCCCGCCGCCGTGGTGGCCCTAGCGGAAGAGCCCGAGGGCGCGGTCGAGGGCGAAGGGGGACCGCGGCCAGAGCGCGATGAAGGCGCCCATGGCCGCGAAGGCGACGTCGCGTGCGATGGAGAGCCCGTAGGTGGTCTCGCCCGGGTCGACCTGTCCGCCGCCGCCGAAGCAGCCGCAGTCGATGTTGAGTCCGCGGGCCATGGCGGAGACGATCCCGGCGATGAAGACGACCATGAGCAGGGCGCTCACGGCACCGACCTGCCGGGAGGCCAGGCCCGCGAGGAGGAGCGCGGCGAGCGCGAGCTCGAAGAGGGGGAGGACGTGTCCGATGAACCAGGCGACCTCGGTGGGGAAGAGGTCGTAGGCCTCCACCGCCTGGACGGACAGGGCCGGGGGGAACTTGGTGACGGCCGCGGTGATGAGGACGGCGGCGAGCCCGATCCGGCAGGCGAGGGTGAGCCAGGGTTGGACGGTCTCCCAGCGGCCGGCGGGCTGGGTGGCGGGGGCGTCGTCGTGGGTGTCCGTCATCTGTGAGGCCTTCGGGAGTGGGGGTCGGTTCGTCCGCGTCCATGGCGCTGGGTGCGCGCGATGTCGCTCTTCGTGTCGAACTCAAAGCCTACTGTGTGTAGCGAGTCAGTGGCACAGGGCGGTGATCGCGGGCGCGCGACCGGGGGCCGCGCGTCCGGCGCACCGTCATCACACCACCCGTGGCGTGGTGGGGTGGCCGCTTCGAGAGGATTCGCGGGGCCCTCTCACCCGATTCTCACCCTCTTAACCCGCGGCTGGACCTGCCGTTCGGGACGGTGGACGCGAGACCCCGGTGTGGGTCGCGCCGGTCCGGCGCGACCCACACCGGGGTCGTTGGTGCGGCCGTGGGGGCGGCCGTGGGGGCGGTTAGCGGGAGCGGACCCCGGCGGCGAGTTCCTCGGCGAAGGAGCGGACCGCGATGAGTCCGGTCTCCAGGTCCGGTGCGTCGAGCACCCGCTGGCAGAAACCGGCGCCGACGATGACGCCGTCGGCGTAGGCGGCGACCTCGGCGGCCTGCGCGGCCGTCGAGATGCCCAGACCCACACAGATCGGCAGGCCGGATTCCCGGGTGACCCCGCGGGTACGGCGCACCAGGGTCTCCGCGGTGTCGGCGACCTGGGTCCGGGTACCGGTCACGCCCATCAGCGAGGCCGCGTACACGAACCCGCTGCACGCGCCGGTGGTGAGCTCCAGGCGCCGGTCCGTGGAGGAGGGGGCGACGAGGAAGATCCGGTCGAGCCCGGCCTTGTCGGAGGCGGCGAACCACTCCTCGGCCTCCTCCGGGATGAGGTCGGGGGTGATGACCCCGGCCCCGCCCGCCCCGGCGAGGCCGGTGGCGAAGCGCTCGACCCCGTAGCGCTCGATCGGGTTCCAGTACGACATGACCAGAGCGGCGGCGCCGGTCGCGGCGGTGGCCTCCACGACGCGGAACACGTCGTCGGTGGTGGTGCCCGAGGCCAGGGCGCGGTCGGCGGCGCGCTGGATGGTGGGGCCGTCCATCATGGGGTCGGAGTAGGGCAGCCCGACCTCGATGACGTCGCACCCGCCCTCGACCATGGCCTGGACCACCCGGATCGAGGACTCCACGTCGGGGAACCCGGCGGGCAGGTAGCCGACGAGCGCGGCCCGCCCGGCCTCCCGGGTCTGGGCGAGCTTGGTCTGGAGCGTGGTCGTCATGCCTGTCCCTCCGAGTCGACGAGGCCGAAGTAGGTGGCCGCGGTGTGGACGTCCTTGTCGCCGCGCCCGGAGAGGTTCACCAGGATGACGGCGTCCGGTCCGAGCCTCCTGCCGAGCCGGAGCGCGCCCGCCAGGGCGTGGGCGCTCTCGATCGCCGGGATGATGCCCTCCGTGCGGCACAGCAGCCGGAAGGCGTCCATGGCCTCGGTGTCGGTGACGGGCTCGTAGGTCGCGCGGCCGGTGTCCGCCAGGTGGGCGTGCTCGGGGCCGACGGCCGGGTAGTCGAGCCCTGCGGAGATGGAGTGGCTGGGCAGGGTCTGCCCGTACTCGTCCTGGAGCACGAAGGTGCGGGCTCCGTGGAAGACACCGGGGCTGCCCGCGGTGATGGAGGCCGCGGTCCGCCCCGTCTCGGCCCCCTCTCCCCCGGCCTCGAACCCGTACAGGGCGACGCTCTCGTCGGGGATGAAGGCGGCGAAGACCGCGATGGCGTTGGAGCCGCCGCCGACACACGCCGCGACGGCGTCGGGGAGCCGCCCGGTGAGGTCGAGGACCTGCTGGCGTGCCTCGGCGCCCACGGTGAAGTGCAGGTCGCGGACGAGCTTGGGGAAGGGGTGCGGACCCGCCGCCGTGCCGAACAGGTAGTGGGTGTGGTCGACGTTGGCCACCCAGTCGCGGAAGGTCTCGTTGATGGCGTCCTTGAGGGTGCGGCTGCCGATGGTGACCGGGACGACCTCGGCCCCGAGCATGCGCATGCGGGCGACGTTGAGGGCCTGCCTCCTGGTGTCCTCCTCCCCCATGTAGATGACGCAGTCCAGGCCCATGAGGGCGCAGGCGGTGGCGGTGGCCACACCGTGCTGGCCCGCTCCGGTCTCGGCGATCACACGGGTCTTGCCCATGCGTTTGGTGAGCAGCGCCTGGCCCAGCACGTTGTTGATCTTGTGCGAGCCGGTGTGGTTGAGGTCCTCGCGCTTGAGGAGGACGCGCGCGCCGCCCGCGTGCTCGGAGAGGTTGCGTGCCTCGGTGAGGAGGCTGGGACGCCCCGCGTAGCTCTTGAGGAGTTCGTCGAACTCGGTGTGGAAGGCGGGGTCGTCCTTGGCCTTGGCCCATTCGGCCTCGACCTCGTCGAGGGCCGCGATGAGGGCTTCGGGGGCGAACCGGCCGCCGAAGCGGCCGTAGTGCCCGCGGTCGTCGGGCACCGGTTGGGCGTGGCTCATGGGAAGTCTCCTGGTAAGAGGAGGCCGAGCGCGCGGGTCCGCCCGGGGCTCCTGACCACCCTGCTGCCCTTCATGGGCAGGCGCAACTCCGTCGACCGGCGCGTCGCCATCAACTCCATCGGCCCGGTCTGGGACGCCAACGAGGTGTGGC
>NZ_JBEYHA010000058.1:0-32169 GCF_040635075.1 Nocardiopsis sp. NPDC007018 | reverse complement strand
TCTCCCAGAGCCCATCGGGCAACACATCGCTCACAGGACGTGATCATGCCAGGCTCAGGAGCATCTCGCAGGGCTTTTGAGATGAGCTCTTAGGCGCCCAGGAGGGGGATGTCGTTCTTGCCCAGGTGGTAGTCGCGCACGGCGGCCACCAGCTCGGCGGTGGAGAGGTTGCCGCTGTTGTCGGCGTCCATCTGGGAGAAGGCCTGGTCGGCCTGGGCGCCGTCGAGACCGATGGCGGCGAACCACTTCTGCATCTCGGAGGGGCTGACCTCGCCGTCGCCGTCCGTGTCGAGCACGTTGACGATGGCCTGGATGGTCGGCTGGACCACCCGGGCGAAGCCCGCGTCGCCCTTGCTGACGATCTCCTGCTCGGCGACCTCGACGAACTTGTCCTGGCTCATCCGGTCGGTGCCGGCGGCGGACGCGAGCAGGTCGAACATGGCCAGGTAGCTGTCGCGGAGGGCGTCGCCCTTGGGCGTGCCCGCGGCACCGAGACTGCTGAGGATGCCCTCGGCCTCGACCTCGAAGTCCGCGCGCTCGATCACGCCGTTGCCGTCGTTGTCCCACAGACGGAAGCGCTCTTCGAGGCGGTTCTCGGCCTTGGTCGCAGTGGTCATCAAATCTCCTTGGCGTTTGCATGGAAAAGCGAATGCAATAAATGCGATGGGGCGTTCCGGCGATCTCCCGATCGCCTTCGACCCAGGAAGAGATTACCGCCTGACGCCACCCGGGAAACCAGAATTCCGAAGAACACCGAGGGTAATGCGACTTTTATATCGGACATTCTCTGCCATTTTTTCCACTGTTCGCGAAAAGCTCGGTCCCGTCCTCGTCCGAGCGCGCCTGCTCGAACACCACGGGCTCCTCGGGCAGGAGCGCGAGGGTGGCTCCGGTCGGCACCGGGTCGGCGTGGATCAGCACGTTGTAGTGGTTCGGCGTGTGGCAGGCGTCGAAGCCCAGGACCACACCCACCCGACGGCCGCCGATCCACACCCGGTCGCCCCGGTCCACGACCCCGGCCGCGGTGATCTCCGCGAAACCGAGGAACCCCACACGGTCGATGCGGGCCCCCTCCTCGGTCTCGGTGTGGTCGGTGGCGACCAGTTCGTGGACCTCGCCCGCCCGCACGCACCTGCTGGCGAACGGCTCCAACCGCATGCCCCGCTCCGTCCGGCGGTGCACCAGCACCTTCACCAGGGCGCCCGTCACGTGCCGCTTGGGTCCGTCCTCGCCCGGGTTCACGCGCTCACCCCCTCGGCACGGGCCCGCCGCGCCTCGCGGTAGACGTCCTCGACCAGGCGCAGGGCCGACAGACCCGCACCGTCGGGAACGCCCTCACGCACGCGCCCAGCGAAGTCGGACACGATCGCGTCGTACTCGTGCCAGAGCGACTCCTTGAAGGCCGGACGGCCGGCCAGCATGTCGGCGGTCAGGAGCCGCCCGTCGACGGTGCGCACCTCGACGTCCTTGCGCTCCCCCGGGTACGACCAGTCGAGCAGGACCCGGGCCCGCGCACCGGTGGCGACGAGTCCGACGTCCGCCCGGCGGTCCACCCCCGAGGGGTCGTACTCCACCCGCGCGGTGTCCACCTCGACCCGGCCGAGCAACGCCTCCACCAGGTCGAACGCGTTGGGGCCGTTGTCCGCCACGCATCCCCCGCCGCACCGGGACGGGTCCAGGTACCAGGTGTCGTCCCCCGCGTGTTCCTCGATCCGTTCCAGGTAGCGCACGGTCACCTGCGCCGGGACGCTCCCCGCCAACCGCTCCCGCAGGGCCGCGAACTCGGAGTTGTACCTGCGGTGGAACGCGGTGAACAGCACGGCCCCCCGTTCCCGGGCCAGGGCGGCCAGGGGCGCGCCCTCGTCCGGGTCCAGGGCCAGCGGCTTCTCCACGCACACCGCCAGGCCCCTGCGCAGGGCGTCGGCGCAGATTCGGGCGTGGGCGTCGTTGGGGGCGGTGACCACGACCGCGTCCAGCTCCGCCTCGGCCAGCATCACCGTGTGGTCGGTGTACCCGACCGCGCCCTCGGGCGGATCGGCGACCCGGGCCGGGTCCAGGTCGCACACCGCCACCGTCCGCCAGGACGGGGACGCCTCCAGGGCGGCGAGGTAGAAGCGGGAGATGAACCCCAGTCCCACGACACCCACGCGCATCGGCGCTGTGTTCAACGCTGCTCTCCTCGTACCTCGGGGGCCCGTACTCCGGCCCGTTCGGCCTGTGCCACCAGCTGCGCGTACAACGGCGCGGGCAGGGGTACGCCCCGTTCGGTCCGCTCGCGCGCGAACCGGTGCTCGTGCCACCCGGGGTAGCGCACCGGCCGCTCCGGGTCGGTCGGCGGGCAGTCCACCAGCGCGCCGAAGAGCCCTTCGGCGTCGGCTCGCGCCCCCGGCCTGAGGGTGTCGGGGGCGATGGCCATCAGCAGGAAGCCGATGTCGTCGTCGCGTCCGCTCGGTCCGCCGTCCCCGTCCCAGGCGTCCGGGTGCGGGCCGCGGCCGGACCCGGAGACCAGCGCGGACAGCACCTCCACGACCAGGCCCAGGCCGAACCCCTTGAACCGGCCGACCTCACCGCCCAGCCACATCAGGTGCGCGTCACCGGCGTCGAAGGCGGCGGGATCGGTCACCGGGGCTCCCGCGTCGTCGCACAGGAGGCCCTCCGGCAGCGCGCGCCCCTCCCGGGCCGCCTGCCGGACACGCCCGGTGGGGGCCGCGGTGGTGCTCATGTCCAACAGGAAGGGCGGGTGGGCTCCGGCCGGGGCGGAGACGGCGAGGGGGTTGGTGCCCAGCATCGCCACGGCACCGCCCGGCGGCCGCGCGATCCGCTGGCCGCCGCAGTTGCTGGAGACCACGCCGACCATGCCGCGTTCGGCGGCGCGCAGAGCGTGGTATCCGGCGCAGCCCAGGTGCGTGGCCCGGCGCACCGACACCATGCCCACCCCGTGCCGCGCCGCCCGTTCGACGGCCAGGTCCATGGCCCACGACGCCGCCCACAGCCCCAGCGAGCGGTGCGCGTCGACCAGCAGGGCCGCGCCCAGGTCGGTGACGACCTCGGGTTCGGCGCGTGGGTCGGCCCGCCCCTCGTCGAGCAGCGGCAGGTAGAGCCCGGCCAGGTTGGCGACGCCGTGCGAGTCCATTCCGGTCAGGTCGCCGTGGACCAGGGCCCGTGCCGACGCGTCCGCCCGGTCCGGGGGCAGGCCCCGCCGGGTGAACACCTGCGTGAGGAAGCGCGTCAGCTCGGCGTGGTCGACCAGCACGGGAGTCCCGGCCGACGACGCGGTTCCGGATGACTCCGAGGAGAGGGTGGTCACGATCCTCCATGGGTGTGTTCGGTGAAGACGGCCAGGAGACGGGCCACCGTCGCGGCGAACCCGTCGAGGTCGGACAGGCGGGCGGACTCGGCGTCGCCGTGCGCCCCGTCGGCGGCCAGGTCGCCGGGGCCCAGGACCACGGTGCACGCGTCGGGCAGATCGGCCGCCCAGATCGCGTCGCAGGTGAAGGCGGGCTCCTCGGCGGGCCAGGCGGGGACCCCGGCGCCGCGGAGCAGCGCACGGCCCCAGGGGTCGTGGTCGTCCAGCACCGGCAGCCCGCGTTTGGGCCAGTCCAGGCGGGTCGTGCGCCGGGCGTCGCGGGCGGTGCGGGCGAACAGAGCGGTGTCGGAGAACTCGGCGGTGAACTCCGCGAGGGCCGACTCGAAGGCCTCGGTCACCGCCCCCTCCAGGGAGCGGCCCGTGGCCGCGTCGCCGTACGCCAGGTTGAGCAGGAGGTCACCGCTGCCGTAGACGCGGTTGTGCAGGGTGCCGGTGTGCAGCCCGGCCACGCAGACCGCCCCGTCGCGGGCGTGCCCGTCCAGGGCGCGGCCCATCCGCTGGGCGAGGAAGCCCAGCAGAACGGAGGCGTTGTGGCCGGTGTGCGGGCGGTCGTCGATCGCGTCGTCGCCGCGTACCGACACCCGCGCGGTCATCGACGCCGTGCTGCGGGTCGAGAACCGCCCCGAGGTGGGTTCGCAGAACACGTTGAGCCGACCGGTGTACCCGAGCTCCACCAGGGGCCGGGTGCCCAGGACCCCCATGGCGCCGCCCTCCTCGCCCGCGACGGCCTGCACGAGCACCGCATGGTGGCGGCCGAGTTCGGGGCGTCCCCCCAGGGCGGCCCGCACCCCGGCCAACAGGGCCACGGCAGGCCCCTTGGCGTCGATCGCGCCGCGACCACGGAAGACCTCGCCGTCGAAGGTGACCGGGGGGTTCCCGGCCACGGTGTCCAGGTGCACGTTGAACATCAGGGTGCGTGCGCGGGGGACGTCGTCCGGGCCCAGTCGCAGGACCAGGCTCGGCTGCGCCTCCAGGAACCCGGGGTCGGCGGCGGCCGCGACGCGCACCGCCTCGGGCACCCCGGGCCGTTCCAGGTCGGCGGGCCGGGCCGCCGCGTGGCGCACCACCCGGAAGCCGAGCCGCTCGGCCGCACGGGCGTAGTCGCGCTGGGCCTCCCACAGCCTCGGCGCGGGACCGTCCCGTCCGGTCTCCAGGGGACCGGCGGTGGGCAGGCGCATCAGCCGCAGCAGCAGGGCGCGGTCGTCGGCGTTCAGAGCGGCTCTCACGGGTGCAACTCCTCCTTGAGGACCCGGTGCACCAGGGTCTGCGCCGCCCGCCCGTACTCGACGAACGCGTCGGGGTCGCCGAGCCCGGGGTCCGCCCCCGTGGCGCTCAGGTGGGGGCGCAGGTGCAGGTGGGGTTCGATGGACCAGGCGCCCCGGTAGCCGTGGGCGGCGAGCAGGCGCACGCACTCCTCGACCCCGGCCCTTCCCCGTCCGGGCGCGACGTAGGCGGTCTCGCCCCCGGGGAGGGGGACGGCGTCCTTGACGTGGACGTGCGCCACGTACTCGACGAGCGGGCGGAGCAGGGCCGGGGCGTCGTATCCGTGGGCGACCCCGTTGCCGGTGTCGAACAGCAGCCGCAGCGCCGGGCTGTCGGCCTCGGCCAGCAGCTCCAACGCGCGCTCGGCGCTCTCTCCGGCCCATCCGGCGCAGTTCTCGTGGACCAGGACCAGACCGGCGTCCTCGGCCCGGTGCGCGAGCTCGCGCACCCGGGCCCGGGCGGCCCTGCCCCACTCCGGCTCGGCCGTGCCGCCCGACGGGAAGGACATGATCCGTACCAGGCGCGTGCCTAGCCGGGCGCAGCGACGGGCCAGCACGTCGAGTTCGGCCAGGTCCACGGCGGGGTCGGCGGTGACCGGCCGGGACCAGTCGCCGATCTTGGCGGCCACGGCGACGACCCCGACACCGGCCCGCGCGATCCGGTCGGCCGCCCGGGCGAAGTCCGGTTCGGACAGGGCGGCGACGGGTACCCCGCCCAGGGAGCGCAGTTCCAGGAGGTTCCAGCCGAGCGCGCGCACGGCGTCGAGCTGGTCCCCGAGGTCCGGGGCGGCCTCGTCGCCGATCCCGGCCATGCGCGGTGTGTCAGGCGCCGACGGCACTGTCGACCTCCCTGGCCCCGGTTCCCGGCGCGCACAGGTTCCTGACCTCGGCCAGGAGGCGCACCGCCTCGATCTGCGCGGTGAGGTCGCCGCCACCGGGCCAGGAGCGGGCGTAGCGGCCGTAGCACGAGCGCAGGAACGCGGGCAGCGCGTCGTCGGCGAAGACCGACCGCGCGGGGGCGCGCCCCTCCACGGCGACCGCGAGCTGGGCGGTGTGGTCGGCCTCGCTGCACGGGTAGTGGCCGGTCAGGACCGCCGTGTCGAACTCCAGCACGATGCGGCGCTCCCGGGTCGGGCAGGTCAGGTCCGACTCGATCCGGGTCATCGTCCCGCTCTGGTGGAGGAGGTCCACGCGGGCCGCTCCCAGGCCGGGCATCCGGACGCCCTCGACGCACATGTCGCTCAGGTCCGCCGAAACCACGTCGGCGTCGCCCGCGAGAGAGACCGCGACGGCCAGGGCGTGCGGGACCTCGATGTCGAGGGCCGTGGGATGGGAGGTGGACTCCAGGCTGCGGGTGAAGCGCGGCTTGTTCTGGACGACCGTGAGGGCGCGCAGCGCCCCGAAGACGCCCGAGCGCCGGACCACGGTCAGCCGTCGTGTCAGGGAGCTGGCCGACCACGGGGTGGCCACGTTCAGCTCCAGGTCCCGGGCGCGGCGCAGCCGCGCGATCCCGGCCAGCTCCACCAGGTCCAGGGCCAGGGGTTTCTCCACGATGACGCGGCGGTATCCCAGGTCGGCCAGGTCCCGCAACATCTCCAGGCGCATGCGCGGCGGCGTGCACAGGTGGACCACGGTCTGCGCGGGCGGGCGTAGCCGGGCCGCCTCCTCCAGCGAGCCGACCGTGCGCACCCCGTCGACACGGTCGTGCGCGGGGTCCAGGCCCAGGAGCGGCCCCGGGGCGAAGAGGAAGGGTGCCGCCGCCCGCGCCTTGGCGAGCGACGGCACGTGCAGACCCCGCCCGGATCTGCCCAGGCCGACGATGAGGGTGTGCAGCATGAGGTGCCGGCACCTTTCCGGTTCCTTGTTCCCGTACCGCTCGGTGTTCCCTTCGGGCGCACGAGCCGTCGAACGGGCACTCATCCTCTGCGGACCGCGGGAACGGAGTCAAAGGGGAGGTCCGGTTCCAGCACCCCAAACCCCGGCGGGGTCATTCCTCAATCAGGAAGTAAGAGGCAACAAAGGGGGAGATCGACGGTAGACGCCTTTCGCCCCTTTTTGCCTTCGGGGGAATCAGGCCACCGAGAAGCTGAAGAGTCCGCTCGGCGGCGCGTGCCATCCGCGGTCGGGGACCACGAGGACCCCCCGGGTGAGGCAGGTGGTACCGGGATGGATGCGCACCTCCGAGTCGGTCATGTTGAACAGGACGTGCGCGGTGGCGGGGAGCTGGTGGCAGCTTCCCGGCGCCGGGTCGGTGTAGCGCTCCAGGTCCTCGAGCTCGGTCTTGAAGACCACGACCTCTCCGGTCGCCGCGTGTGCCGGGACGGCGCCCATGAGCACGCCGCCGAGGACGAGGGCGGCCACCGTGGACAATGCCTTCATTCCACCATCCTTTCCTTATTCATGTGCGTTTTGTGAAGCGAACCCTCCTTTTTTCCATTAACACGGAGGGTTCCGGAAGGATGCTCTCCGAACCCGGAGCGGAGCGCAACCCCGATATTCGGCAGAGCCTTTTCGGACCCCGGTTTCCGGCCCCGTGAAAACAGCGGAGCACAACGCCCATGAAGTGATATCTCGCCTTTCGTTCGCCCGGCGCGCGCCGACCGCCGGGGACGAGTCGTCCCCGTCCGCCCCATCCGCGCCGTGACCGACCCCACCCCGCCCCGACCACCCTCGAAGGACCCCCGACCTTGCCAGCCCCACCCCGGAGCCCTACGTTTTGCGAAGATCACGAACTATCGGGTGGGAGAGACATGAAGATCCTCGTCGTGGGTGCGGGAGCGGTCGGCGGTTACTTCGGCGGGCGGCTCGTCCAGGCGGGGCGGGACGTCGACTTCCTGGTCCGGCCCGCGCGCGCCGCGCTCCTGGCCGAGCGCGGACTCGACATCACCTCCGTGGAGGGACGCACCGAGAACATCGCCGTCACACCGGTGACCAAGGACCAGCTCACCGACGCCTACGACCTGGTGCTGCTCTCGGTGAAGTCCTACGGGCTCGAAGGCGCGGTCGAGGACCTCGCCCCGGCCGTGGGGCCCGGGACGGTGGTCGTGCCCTTCCTCAACGGCATGCGCCACCTGGACGTCCTGGTGGAGCGGTTCGGCGAGGACCGCGTGTACGGCGGGGTGTGCATGGTGATGACCCGCCTGGACGAGAGGGGCGGCATCGTGGAGGTGGGGAAGATGGGCGAACTCGTCTACGGGCCGCTCTCCGACTCCCCCGTGGTCGGACTCGACCGCGTCCACTCCGCCCTGGAGGAGTCCGGGTTCACCGCCCGCCCCACCAAGGACATCCGCCAGGAGATGTGGGACAAGTGGGTCTTCCTGGCCAGTCTGGGAGCCGTCACCTGCCTGATGAGGGCACCCATCGGCCGGGTGAACCGCGCCCCGGGCGGTCAGGAGTTCAGCGCGGGGATGTTCGCCGAGGCCACCGCCCTGGCCACCGCCGCCGGGTACCCGCCCAGCGACCGTATCCGGGGGTTCGCCGAGAAGGTCATCTCCGACACCGAACGCGAGACCTCCACGTCCATGTACTGGGACCTGACCCACGACAACCCCGTGGAGGGCGACCACATCGTCGGCGACCTGGTCGCGCGGGGCCGCGAGCTGGGCGTTCCCACCCCGCTGTTCTCCCTGGCCCACACACACCTGAGCGTCTACTCGGCCGCCCGCGGCTGAGGCGCGTGGCCGCCGGGGCGTGCCCCGGCGGCCACGGGGTTCACCCCTTGAGCGCCCCCGCCATGAGCCCGCGCATGAAGTACCTCCCCAGCACCAGGTAGATGAGGAGTGTCGGCAGCGACGCCAGCACGGCCGCCGCCATCTGCTGGTTGTAGGGCACCACCATGGACCCGGCCACGTTGTTCAGCTGCACCGTGACCGGCCAGCTGTTGGGACCGGTCAGGAACACCGCGAAGAGGAAGTCGTTCCACGCCGACGTGAACTGCCAGATCAGGGTGACGGCGAACGCCGGTGCCGATACCGGCAGGATGACGTGGGCGTACGTCCTCAGCAGCCCCGCTCCGTCCACCCGCGCCGCCTCGATGAGGGAGCCCGGGACGCTCGCGTAGTAGTTGCGGAAGATCAGGGTGCAGATCGGGATGCCGTACACCGTGTGCGCCAGGACGAGCGGGAACAGCCCGCCCATGAGGTCGGCGCCCACCAACATCTGCTGGAGGGGGATCATCACCGCCTGGTAGGGGATGAACATCCCGAACAGGAACAGCGTGAACACCGTGTCCGCGCCGGGGAAGCGCCAACGGGCCAGCACGTAGCCGTTCATGGAGCCCAGCACCGCGGACAGGACCGCGCTCGGCACGGCCATACGCACGCTGTTCCACAGTCCGGGGGCCAGCGCCGACCAGGCCGTGGACCACCCCTCCAGGCTCCACTCGCGCGGAAGCAGCCACGCCCGGGCCGCCGTGGCCTCCGAGAAGGGCTTGAACCCCGTCACCGCCAGCACGTACATGGGCAGCAGGAACAGCGCCGCCAACACCAGCAGGACGGTGAACCGGACGGCCCGTCCGCGTGAACCGCCTGCGGCGCCCACGCCCGAGGGGGCGTTCACCCGTCCGGGCGATCTCCGGGTCATCGGCCCTCGCTCCGTTCCTTGCGCACGGTCCAGACCAGGTAGGGGATCACGAACACCGCCACGGCGAGCAGCAGGTAGGACGCGATGGTGGCCCCCTTCGCCGGGTCCCGGACCTCGAAGACCATCGCCCACATGTACACGGCGGGGACGTCGGCGACGATCTGCTGCCCCGCCACCGCGATGATCAGGTCGAACACCTTCAGGGACATGTGGCCCAGGATGATCACGGCGCTCAGGGTGACCGGGCGCAGCTGCGGCATGACCACCCGCCAGTACACGCCCCACTCCGAGCACCCGTCCACCCGGGCCGCCTCCCGCAGTTCCTCGGGCACCCCCCGGAACCCGGCCAGGAACAGCGCCATGACGTATCCGGCCAGTTGCCAGACGGCGGGCAGCGCCATCGCCGCCATGCCGAGGTCGGGCGCGGTCCACCAGTCGTTGACGAGGAAGTCCAGGTTCAGGTGGACGAACAGGGCGTTGAGACCGGTGGCGCGCTCGGCCGGCGCCGGGTTCATCAGCCAACGCCACACGACACCGGTGGCGATGAAGGAGACCGCCATCGGGGCGAGGAAGAGGGTCCGGAACACCGCCTCGCCCCGGATGCCCTTGTCGAGCAGCAGGCCCAGCAGCCAGCCGAGGAACAGCGCTCCGCCGACGAAGACCACGGTGAACACCACCGCGTTGGCCACGGCGGCGGGCCAACGGGCCTCCTGCCACAGCTGGACGAAGTTGGCCAGCCCCACGAAGGAGCCGTCCTGGATCGGGGCGTGCTTGTCGCTCAGGGCCAGCTGGGTGTTCCAGCCGATCATGCCGTAGACGAACACGCCGATGAGCAGGATCGACGGCGAGACCAGCAGCAGGCCCGGGAACCAGGTGCGGGCCCTGGCCAGCGCCCGCCGCAGCCGGGTCGGACGCGCGCGGCGGTCCGGGGCGGGGGGTTTCGGGTGGCCGGGGTCGCCGGGCGCGGCCCCCGCCTGGGTGGCGGCGCTCATGCCGACTGGGCGGCCTCGTGCAGGGCCGCGTTGAGGGCCTCCAGGTCCTCGTTCTGGAGGTAGAGGCCCACGGCGGTGTCGATGTCGTTCTTCCACCGGTTGCCCACGGTCACCCCGTGCCAGAACGACCCCGCCAGCTCGGGCCCGGCCTGCCACTCGGTCAGCGCGGACTCCAGGTACGGGTTGTCCGCGTACCGGCCGGGGTCGGCGTCGGAGCGGGCCGGGATGGAGCCCTTGAGGGGGTTGAACAGGTCCTGGCCCTCCTGGCTGGCCACCAGGGCGAGCCAGGCGCGGGCGTTCTCCTCGTTGGGGGCTCCCGCAGGGAGGGTGAAGCTGTCCGACAGCCACATGTACGTACCGTCGGTCCCGGGCGAGGGCGCCCAGTCGTAGTCCTGTCCGGGGAGCGCTCCCAGTTCGTCGAAGTACCCGGCGGCCCAGTCCCCCATGACGTTGAAGGCCGCCTCCCCCTCCGCCACCCGGCGCGAGGCCTCCTGCCAGTCCTCGGCCGCCGACTCCTCCTGGGTGTGGGACAGGATCGTCTCGAAGGTCTCCAGCGCCTCGGCCATCCGCGGAGTGTCCCAGTCCGCGCCCGGCTCCCACAGGGCGTTGTACGCGTCGGTGCCGAGCGAGCCCAGCAGCACCGACTCCAGCAGGTGGTCGACGGTCCACTGGGCGCCCACTGCCATGGGGATGGCGTCGGTCTCGGAGGCGACGGCCTCCAGGGCCTCCACGAGCTCCTCCAGGGTCCGGGGCGGCCCCTCCACCCCGGCCTCCTCCAGCACCGAGGGGTTGAACCACAGGACGTTGGACCGGTGGATGTTCACCGGGACCGAGTACACGCTGTCCTCGTAGGAGATCTGCTCGACCAGCTGGTCGGGGTAGGCCTCTCGCAGACCGTGTTCGTCGAAGAAGTCGTCGAGCGGTGCCAGGTACCCGGCCTCGACGTAGTCCTGGAGGGACGCCCCGGCGTGGCCCTGGAAGGAGTCCGGCGGGTCCTGGCTCTGGAGCCGACCCTCCAGCACGGCCTGGGCGTTGGTGCCCGACCCGCCCGCCACGGCGGCGTTGACGAACTCGACCCCCTGGTTCTCCTCCTCGAAGCGCTCGATGAGGGCGTTGAGCCCGGCCTCCTCGCCGCCCCCGGTCCACCAGGAGAAGACCTCGACCTGGTTCCGGTCCCCGCCTCCCGCACCGCACGCCGTGGCCAGGAGCGCCAGTCCCAGCCCCGAGGCGGCGATCGACCACCGTTGTGAACGCATACGCATTCCTCTCCGGGCGGCCGACCCGTCCCGCGGCGACGGACCGCCCCACTGTGTCGCATATCACCAAATTCCGACCCCGCCATCCTTGGTAACCCCGGCGACGTAGGTCAAGGGAGCGGCGGATCACGAATCGGAGACGCCCCAGCGGCGACGGACACGCCGAAACGGCGACGCGAACGCGGCGTGCCACCGTCCCGGTCTGACCTGTGGCGTTCCCGTCCCCCGCCGCCCGCGCCCGGCGCACACGCCCACGGCGCGCCACGGGGATTGGCACAATCACGGCATGCCAGTCCTCGACCGAGCCGCCCTCCGACGGTGGGCGCTCCTCCCCCCGGCCTGTCTGCTCGTGTCCGCCTGCGCGCCGGACGGCGGCGCGGTGGGTGCCGTCGCCACCGGGCACTTCTCCGCACGCCACCAGTTCCCCGTGGTCCAGGTGGCGTGGTGCGGGGACAGCCCGCCCGCACGGATCGACCTCACCTCGGAGGAGCACGGGTGGCGGCTGACCGCCAACCGCGCCTTCGAGGGCGACCGGCTGGAGGTGGACCTGTCCGCGCCCGGCGAGGACTGGACCATCACCGACACCGGGGGCGAACCGGCGTACCGGGTGGTGCCCGACTCCCCCGAGACCGCGTACACGCTGGAGGTGACCTCGGCCGCCGGCGCGGAGGACGGCGCCGACGGCGACATCGCGGCGCTCGAGTTCCACACCGAGTCGCTGGCCTCCGACGACGGCCTCATCCTGGGCACCCACCAGGGCGGCGAGGGCACGCTGGTGGGCGCGCAGGAGTTCCCTCCCGAGTGCTGAGCCGACGGTTCAGCGCGGCGCGGGCAGGTGGCGGCGCCAGGACAGGGAGACGGCCAGGACGCACAGCAGGGCGAGTCCGGTGCCGACCGCGAACATGGCCGGGTAGCCGAACCAGCGGGTCAGCGCCGCCAGCGAGGCCGGGACGAAGAACCCCAGGTAGGTGAGCGAGTAGTACACGGCGGTCAGCCCGGCCAGGCGGTCGGGCCCCGCGATGCGCTGCGCCTCCTGGAGTCCGGAGACCAGCAGCAGGCCGTACGCGGCGCCCAGGACGGCCGCCGCGACCAGCGCCGCCGTGACGGTCAGCGCGGTCGAGGCCCACACGGCCAGGGCCATCCCGGCCGCGGCCACGGCCAGGGCCGCCACCACCGCGCGCGAGGAGTGCGGACTGTCCACCCGCTTGGCCACCTGCTGGCTGAGGACACCGCTGGCCAGGGCCACCAGGCACAGGAGTCCGGAGAAGCCGATCTCGAAGCCGGGAACGCGGTGGGCGAGCAGGTCGGGCAGGACGGCGTAGGCGCTGGCGGCGGTGCCGAACACCCACGGCGCCATGGGCACCACCACCAGAAGGAAGCGGCGGTGGAACGCGTCGGGCACCCGGAGGTCGTCCATGAGCCTGCGGGGCGTCGTCGAGCGCGCGTGCGTCTCCGGCGCGCCCAGCAGGACCAGGGCCAGCGCGAGGGTGAGGACGATGTTGACCGCGTACGGCAGGACGGCGGACATCGGCGCGAACTGGGCGATGGCGGCCGCGACCACCGCGCCCAGGAGGAAGCCGAGGGTGAGCGCGAGCGAGGCGCGCGCCGCACCCGCACCCGCACCGGCCCCGGGGTCGTGCGGGGGCTGGGAGAGCTCCTTGACCCAGCTGGTGCCCACCGCCATCGCGAGGCCGAGCGCCAGGCCGGAGAACACGCGCCCGGCGAAGAGGAGGGCCACCGAGTCCGAGCCCGCGGCCAGCAGAGCGCTGCCGACCACGCACAGGAGCGGCGCCGGGAGCATCAGGGGGCGGCGCCCGTGGCGGTCGGAGAGCGGACCGCCCACCAGCAGGGCGGGCACGATACCCAGGACGTAGGCGCCGAGCAGTACGTTGACGACCTGCGCGCTCATGCCGCTGTCCAGGCGGTACATCACCAGGAGCGGCGTGAACTCGTTGCCGCCCCAGGCGACGGCGAAGAGGGTGCCGCTCACGGCGAGCCACCCGGGGAGCGCGCGGCGGCGCGCGGGGTCGGTACCTCTCCCGGGCTCCCGGTGCGGTCTGCGGGCCTCGATCGTGGCCATGGTCGGTACTTCTTCCTCAGCGGTTCGGGGTCAGGGAGGCAGGAGGGGTGTCGGCCTGCGGTGTCAGAGGGTGGAGCCGTGGATGTCGTTCAGGTGTTCGGCGGTGGCCCGGGCGTAGCCCTCGTGGTCGCCCTCCTCGATGAGCCGGGCCAGACCCGTGTGCTGGGCGATGGCCAGGTCGGCGCGCGTGGTGTCGTGGCTGATCGACTGGGTGGTCATGCGCCGGTGCCGGTCCTGGAGGAGCTGGTGGAAGCCCTGGAGGATCGAGTTGCCCCCGGCGGCGACCACCTCGCGGTGGAACTCCACGTCGGCGCGGGTGAAGGCGGCCAGGTCGTCGTCCTCCCAGACGCGCCGCTGCCGTTCGATGACCTCGCGCAGGCGCCGCACCAGCCGCTCGGAACCGCCCGGGGAGGCGCACACGGTGCGGACCGCCTCGGTCTCGATGAGCTGGCGCGCCTGGAGGACCTCGCGGAACTCGTGCGGGGGCACGGGCCGCACCATGGCACCGCGTTTGGGGTACAGGCGCATCCACCCCTCCGCCTGGAGCTGGAGGAAGGCCTCGCGGACGGGGGTGCGGCTCATGCCGAGTTCGGCGGCGATCCGACCCTCACTGAGCATGCTGCCGTCCTCGAACTCACCTTCGAGGATGCGGTCGCGGACGACGGCGTAGGCCCGCCCCGCCGCCGACTCCGGCTCGGCGGCCACCCCGGCCACCGGTTCTCCCCCGTCGCCACCACTGGCACTCACTGGGCCTCCTCTTCTTGGATACAACATAGATACTAGTCGTATGCCAGAGCGGGTCCCAGGGCGGCCCCTGATCTGGGACCAGGGTCACCCGCCCGACAGGCGCCCCACGACGGCGGGGAGGGCGGGGCGGGGCACGGTGCGCGTCAACGCGGAGCATCCGGCGTTGACGAGAACCGGCCCCGAACACAGGGGAAGGGGGTGCCCGCCGGTGCGGGCACCCCCTCCTCCGTGTGCGGGCGGGTCAGCCCCGCCAGCTGTGCCACAGCCGCGCGTAGCGGCCGCCGTCGGCGACCAGCTGGTCGTGGGTGCCCTCCTCCACGATCCGCCCCTGCTCCATGACCACGACCCGGTCGGCCGTCTGCGCCTGGGTGAGGCGGTGCGCGACCACCAGGGTGGTCCGGCCCTTGGTGGCGGCGACCGCGGCGTCCTCCAGACGGCGCGCCCCGGAGCTGCCCGCCTCGGCGGTGGCCTCGTCGAGCACCGCCAGGTCGGGGTCGGCCAGGACGAGCCGGGCCAGGGCCAGGTGCTGGGCCTGTTCGGCGGTGAGCGCGTGACCGCCCTCCCCCACGACCGTCTCCAGGCCCTCGGGCAGGGCGAGCGCCCAGTCGAGAGCGCCCACGGTCTCCAGAGCGTCCCGCACCTGCTCGGGGGTGGCGTCGGCACGCGCCAGGCGCAGGTCCTCCACCAGCGTCCCGGCGAACACGTGGGTCTCCTGGCTGACCAGGAACACGTGCTCGCGCACACGCGCCTCACCGAGGTCGTCGAGGGGAATCCCGCCCAGGGACACCGTCCCGGACGTCGGCGCCCGCAGACCGCTGACCACCGCGGCCAGGGTGGTCTTGCCCGCTCCGCTGGCACCGACCAGCGCCACCCGCTCCCCGGGGGCCACCCTGAGCGAGACGCGGTCCAGGGCGCGCGGGGCCCCGGGGGCGTAGGAGTGGCTGACCGCCTCCACCCGCAGGGAGGAACCGGCGGGGCCCTCCTCCGCTCGCGGGTCGTCGGCGACCGGCAGGTCGATGACCCCCGCCAGACGGGCCAGGCTCGCCCCGGCCTGCTGGACGTCGTTGAAGTTCATCACCAGGAACCCGATCGGCCCGAACAGCCGGTGGAAGAACAGGGCGGCGGCGGTGACCATGCCCACCGTGGCGAGTTCACCGCGCACCAGGAAGAAGCCCACGACCAGGACGGCGCCCAGCCCCACGAACTCGGAGCCGTTCATCCGCGCGCCGAGCCTGGTGAAGAGGTAGAACACGTCGATGGTGAGCCGCATGGCGGTGCGGGACCGGTCCGCGATGACCCGCTCGTGCTCCTCCTCCAGACGGTAGGCGCGGACGGTGCCCCGGCCGCGCAGGGCACCCATGAGCGCGTGCGAACGCTCTCCCATGGCGATCCGCTCACGCGCGTAGTACGGGCCCGAGCGCGGCATGTACCAACGCACCGCCCACACGTAGAAGGGCAGGGCGGCGAGCCCGGCCAGGCCCAGACGCCAGTCGAGGGCGGCCATTCCGGCGGTGGTGAGCACCACCATGGCCAGGGCGGTGACGACCTCGGGGCCGTTGCGCGCGATGGCGTTGGTGACCACCGCCACGTCGTCGCCGACCCGGGAGAGCAGGTCGCCGATCCGTACCTTCTCCAGGCGCGCCGCGGGCATGTGCAGGACGCGTTCCATCACGCGTTCGCGCAGGCGGGCCAGGACCGTCTCACCGACCCGGCTGACCTGCCAGGCGCCGAGTCCCACGAAGACGCCGCCGACCACGGCGGCCCCGGCGATGAGGGCGGCTGACCGGAGGATCGCCTCCGGTCCGGCGCCCTGGGAGATGTCGTCGACCATGGAGCCGAGCACCCACGGCGCGACGAGTCCGGCGGCGCTGCCGAGGAGCACGGTGGCCAGAGCCAGCGCGGTCGTCCACGGGATGGCCCGCAGCCCGTCACCGAGGACGGCCCAGGTACGCCGTGCGTCGGCGGTGGGCAGGAGTTCCGGGGTCGCGGCCGTGGCGGGCGCCCCGGGTTCGGTGGTGGGTTCCGTGCTCAACGCAGCACCGCCTCACGGTAGTGGGGGTCGTCTTCGGCCAGTCGTGCGTGGGTGCCCTCGGCGTGCACGCGGCCCTCGCGCAGGACCACCACCCGGTCGGCGCGCGCCAGCAGTGCGGGGCTGCTGGCGATGACCAGGGTGGCTCCGCCGGGGGCTCGGGCGGCGCGCAGTGCGGCGGTGCCCTGGGCGATGGCCGCCTCGGTGACGGCGTCGACTGCCGTGGTGGGGTCGTGCAGCACCAGCACGGGAGGGTCGGCGACCAGCGCGCGAGCGAGGGCGACCCGCTGGCGCTGACCGCCGGAGAGGTTGGCGGCTCGGTCGGCGACGGGCCGGTCGAGCCCGTCGGGATGGCCGCTGACCAGGTCCTCGGCGGCTGCCGCGGCCAGGGCTTCGCGCAGGAACCGATCGTCGTCGGTGTTCGCCGCGGCTTCGGTGGAGGGAGCGGTGTGTCCGCCGCGCGCGGTCCGGCTGACCACGAGGTTGGTGCGCAGGGTGCCCTCGAACAGGACGCTGTCGTGCTCTTCCACGAGCACGGCGCGCCGCAGGGAGGTGAGGTCGAGTTCGGGGACGGGTCGGCCGCCGACGAGCGCGGTGCCTCCGGCTCCTTCGGCTCGTCCGGCGAGGAGGTCGACCAGGGCCTCGGCGTCACGGGGGTCGGTGGTGAGGATGCCGACGAACTCTCCCTGGGCCAGGGTCAGGTCGACACCGTCGAGTGTGCCGTGGGAGACGCCGCGCAGTTCCACGGCGGGCGGGACCTCGGGGAGAGCGTCGGGGAGGAGCCGGTCACCGGGGTGGACGGCGTCCGGGGCGTTGAGGAGTCGGGTCAGGCGCTGGGCGGAGGCTCGGGCGATGGCGAACAGCTGGCCGACCAGGCCCAGTGCCCGGACCGGTTCGGTGAGGAACTGGGCGAGGCCGACCACGATGACGAGTTCGCCGATGGTCAGGTGCCCGCGGAGCGCCATCCACCCGGCGGCACCGGCGACGACGCCGAGGAAGACCGCTCCGGCGGCGGTGACCAGTCCCGTGTAGAGGCCGTTGGTGGCGGCGGCGCCCACGGAGGCGGTGAGGGCGCGCTCGCTGGCCCGCTGGTAGCGCAGGGAGGCGTTGTGCCGGGCGCCGATGCCCATGAGCACGCGCAGCCCGCCGACCAGGTCGGTGGCCATCGCGGTGGCGCGGGCGGCGGTGGCCTGTTTGGCCTCGGTGCGGCGGGTGATCCGGGCGGCGGGAATCCTGAGCAGTAGGAGCATCAGCGGCACGCCGAGGAGGACCCCGAGCCCGAGGGGGACGTTGATGGCGAGCAGGGTGGCGGTGGTGACGACGATCGCGGTGACCTGCGCGATCCCCATGGCCCAGGCGCGCACGTAGGTGGCGACCTGTTCGGCGTCGGAGGTGGCGACCGCGAGGATCTCACCTGAGCGCAGGCCGCTGAGTTCGCCGCGCGGGTGCAGGACCCGGCGGGCGGACTCCAGGCGCAGCTGGTGGGCTTCGCGTTCGGTGGCGCTCAGGGCGAAGCGGGCGCCGAAGCGGTAGGCGGAGGCCAGGCAGGTGAAGAGCAGGGCCAGGCCCGCCACGCACCACAGCAGCGCGGTGGTGTCGCCGGTGGTGACGGCGAGGTCGATGGTGAGCCCGATCGCCACCGGGACCAGGACCTCGCAGGTCTGGTGGAGCGAGAGCAGGAGGGCGCCGAGGGCGACCCGGCCCCGTTGGCGGCGCAGGGTTCGGGTGCGCAGGGCCTTGGCGGTGCCGGGGACGGGCTCGGCGGCGGCCTGGTGGGCGTCGGCGGTGGCCGCGGTCACGGGGTGACTCCGTTCGGGTGGGAGTGGTGTGGCGCAGGGGCGGGGAGGGGGATTCGGACCGTGGGGTCGTCCCGACCGACCCAGGGTAGCCAGCGGTGTCACGGCCTCCGACCACGGGTTGTCCCGGTTGGCACCGGTACGGCCATTGCCGAGACACCATGATATTGGTTAGCCTAACCTCACATCCCGTCGACACTCCTCCGCGAAGGGTCACCCGCTTGCGTATCCAGCCCCCGCGCCACCGCCAGATGATCCGTTCCCGGGTCGTACGCACCGAGCGGACCACCGACCACTTCGTCACCGTGACCGTCAGCGGCCCGGAGTTGTCACGGTTCGAGTTCCTCGGCAACGACCAGTGCGTACGGGTCTTCCTCCGCCGACCGGGGCAGGAGCGGCTGGTCCTGCCCGACGCCGACGACGACGGCTGGTATCCGCGGTACCGCGAGATGGGCGACGACGTGCGCCCCTACGTCCGCAACTACACGATGCGCCGGTTCGACTCCGAGGCCCTGGAGCTGGACATCGAGTTCGTGGCGCACGGCGACGGCGGACCCGCCTCGACCTGGGCCCTCTCGGCCAGCGAGGGCGACGAGGTCGGCCTGTTCCCCGAGGGCGTCTACTACCTTCCCCCGGCCGACGCCGACTGGCACCTGCTCGTCGGCGACGAGAGCGCCGTTCCCGCCCTGCTGTCGATCGTGGAGCAGGCCCCGCGCGACCTGCGCGCCCAGGTGTTCCTGGAGGTGCCCTCCCCCCGGGACGTGCGCCCGCTGAACGCCCCTCCCGGGGTACAGGTGCACTGGCTGCCGCGTGAGGACGCCCACGCCACCCCCGGCCGCCTGGCACTGGAGACGGTCCGCGCCGCCGAACTGCCCGAGGGACGCCCGTACTGCTGGGTCGCGGGGGAGAACGCGCTGCCCACCGGGTTGCGCCGGGCCCTGGTGCGGGAGCGGTCGGTGTCCAAGGACGACATCACGTTCGTGGGCTACTGGCGCGCGGGCGTTGCCGGGGTCGACTGAGGGACGATCCGTCCGCACGCGCCGAGGTGCGAACGCCCTCACAGGCCCGTCGGGTGGCCTCCGTTCGCGCCGCGCACCGGAGTCGGGTCTCCCCTCCCCGGTGCCTCCTCCGGCGGGAGTCGCCCCTTTCCGTGGGACGCCCCGGAACCCCCACGGTGGCCCACACCACTCCTCCCCCGAGGGTCACACCGCGCACGATCCACGCTAACCTGGGCACATCCGGCTTAGGCAAGGCTAAGCTCACTTTCATCAGCGAGGTCCCATGAACCCCGGTCCGTCCACCCGACGCGGTCTGGTCGCCGCCGGCGCCCTGTCCACCGTCCTGCTCGCCGCCTGCGGCGGCGCGGGCTCCTCCTCGGAGCCGACGGGCCAGGCTTCCGAGGGCTATCCGGTCACCGTCGAGACGCTCTTCGGCGACGTGGAGATCGAGGACCTCCCCCAGAACGTGGTCGCGCTCGGCTGGTCCGACGCCGAGACCGCCCTCGCCCTGGGCGTCCAGCCCGTCGGCGTGGCCGACTGGCAGGGGTACGGCGGCACCGGCGTGGGGCCCTGGGCGGCCGAACTGCTCGAATCCGAGCCCGAACAGCTCGGCACCATGGAGCCCAACATCGAGGCGATCGCCACCCTGGCCCCCGACGTCATCCTGGACACGCGCTCCGACAACTCCCAGGAGCGCCACGACCTGCTCTCCCCGGTCGCCCCCGTGGTGGGCCCGCCGCCGGGCGTGGAGGTCACCTACGGCACCACCTGGCAGCAGCAGACCCGCCAGGTCGCCCAGGTCCTGGGCGAGGAGGAGCGCGGCGAGGAGCTCGTCACCGAGCTGGAGGGCCGTTTCGAGGAGCTGCGCGCCGACCACCCCGAGTTCGGCGACCTCACCATCGCCGTGGGCGCCTACTTCGACGGCCAGTACGGGGCCTACGTGCCCGGCGACACCCGGGCCGACCTCCTGGCCGAGCTGGGCTTCGAGTACAAGCCGGAGCTGGTCGAGCGGGCCGAGGGCGCCTTCTACACCGACCTGAGCTCCGAGCTCGTGGAGGAACTGGACGCCGACCTCACCATCGTCTTCCCCATCGGCGACGAGGCCGCCGAGTTCCTGGACGGTGACCCCGTCCTCCAGGGCATCCCCTCCGCCGAGGCCGGACGCCTGCTCGTCCTCGACGACCCGGAGCTGGTCAACGCGTTCTCCAGCGGTTCGACCCTGGGCGTCCACCACGCCCTGGACGAGATCGTCCCCCTGATCCATCAGACCCTGGAGGACTGAGGGGTCCCGGGTCGGAGCGCCACAGAGCCGCGTGGCGATGCGGCGGTTCCGTCGCGTCCGGTCGGTACGGTGCCGGATACGAGCCCGTCTCATGAGGGCAGGTTGATCCCGGGGTGGCCAGGATCGATCCCGGGGGTGGCCCAGGGTTGACCGGCGCCCGACCCCGAAACGGTCAGACTGGCGGGGTGACCGCTCACCGACGGCACCGCGCTCCTCCCACCGCCTCCGCTCCGAGGTCGGTGGGCGCGCCGCGCCCGCCCGGCATCGAGCGCCCCGACCGGAACACCACACCCCAGCCGCCGCAGCGACCGGCGGAAAGGAACCGACCATGGACCTGCCCCGCATCTTCACCATCAGGGAGAGCGGCCACCGCATCCACAACCCGTTGACCCCCGAGAAATTCGCCGTCCTGGGTGAGGCGCTGCGCCTGCCGCCCGGGACGAGGGTGCTCGACCTGGCCAGCGGGTCGGGCGAGATGCTGTGCACCTGGGCGCGCGACCTCGGTTTCACGGGGACGGGCGTCGACATCAGCACGCTCTTCACCGAGCAGGCCCGTGCGCGGGCCGAGGAGCTCGGTGTGGCCGACCGGGTGGATTTCGTCCACGGTGACGCGGCCGGTCACGTCGCGCAGGAGCCGGTGGACCTCGCCGCGTGCGTGGGCGCCACGTGGATCGGCGGCGGAGTGCCCGGGACGGTCGAGTTGCTCGAACGGAGCCTGCGACCCGGCGGCCTGATGCTGGTCGGCGAACCCTACTGGCGCCGCACGCCCCCGGACGAGGAGACGGCGAAGGCCTGCCACGCCACCTCGTTGGCGGACTTCCTGCCCCTGCACGGGCTGGTGGGGCGGTTCGGCGAGCTGGGGTACGACGTGGTGGAGATGGTGCTGGCCGACCAGGACAGCTGGGACCGGTACAGCGCGGCGCAGTGGCTGGCCATGCGCCGATGGCTGGACCGCAATCCCGACGACGAGATGGTGGCCGAGGTGCGCGCCGAACTGGACACCGAGCCGGTCCGGTACACGCGTTACTCGCGCGAGTTCCTCGGCTGGGGGGGTCTTCGCGCTCATGAGGCGCTGACGACGTGCTGACCGGCGGTTCACTGACCGGCGGTTCGGGCCGGGGCGGGATTTCCCGCCCCGGCCCCGCTGTTTCCTCACTCCTCCGGGATTTGCCTACAACCTTTAGGCAAACGTAGGATCGCTTTCGGCACAGAGGAGGAACCCTTGGCACGCGCTGGCCTGACACCCGAACGCCTCACCCGGGAGGGCGCCGACCTGGCCGACGAGGTCGGCCTGGACCAGGCGACCCTGTCCGCACTGGCCCGGCGCTGCGGCGTGCGGGTCGCGAGCCTGTACTCGCACGTGCGCAACTCCCGCGACCTGCGCACGCGCATCACGCTGCTGGCGTTGGAAGAGCTGGCCGGCCGCTCCGCCGACGCCCTCGCGGGCCGCTCCGGCAGGGACGCCCTGGTGGCCCTCGCCGACGCGCACCGCGACTACGCCCGCGCCCATCCGGGCCGCTACGCCGCCACCCAGCGCCCGCTCGACACCGAGACGGCGGCGCACAGCGCCGGGGTCCGGCACGCCCGGATGACACGCGCGCTGCTGCGCGGCTACGACATCGAGGAACCCGAGCAGACCCACGCCGTCCGCCTGTTGGGGAGCGTCCTGCACGGCTACGTCTCCCTGGAACTGGGCGGGGGCTTCGACCACAGCGCCCCCGACTCCCAGCAGTCCTGGACGCGGACGCTGGACGTGCTCGACCACCTGTTGCGGAACTGGCCCGACGCCGTCCCGACCTCCCACGAGCCGACCTCCCACGAGTAGGACCCCATGCGCACCGAGAACCACTGGATCACCACCCCCGTCACCACGGACCTCCTGCTCGGCGCCCTGGAGTGGGAACGCACCGAACGGGGCCTGATCCCGCACCGGCTGCCCGCCCGGGCCCGTGCCCAGAACCCCGACCCCCTGCTGGGCCTGGCCGAGGTCCAGCCCTCGGGCGTACGGATGCTTCTGCGCACCCGCGCGACCGCGGTCGAGCTCGACGTCCTGCCGACCAAGCGGGTCTACCCCGGGATCTCCGCCCGACCGGACGGGGTGTACGAACTGCTCGTGGACGGCCTCCTCACCGCGAGCACCACCGTGCCCGACGGCGACACCCTGACCCTCGACATGGCCACCGGTTCCCTCGAACACAGGGCGGGGCCGGTCGGCACCGCCCGCTTCACGGGCCTGCCCGACCGGGTCAAGGACGTGGAGATCTGGCTTCCCCACGACGAGGCCACCCAGCTGGTGGCCCTGCGCACCGACGCACCGGTGGCCCCGGTCCCGGACCGGGGCCGCCGGGTGTGGCTGCACCACGGAAGCTCCGTCAGCCACGGTTCGGACGCTGGCGGACCCACCTCGACCTGGCCCGCCGTGGCCGCCGCCCACGAGCCCGTGGACCTGGTCAACCTGGGGTTGAGCGGCAACGCGCTACTGGACCCGTTCACCGCCCGCGCGATGCGGGACACCCGGGCCGACCTGATCAGCGTGAAGATCGGCATCAACCTGGTCAACGCCGATCTGATGCGCGCGCGGGCCCTGGGCCCGGCGGTCCACGGCTTCCTGGACACCATCCGCGAGGGCCACCCCGACGTCCCGTTGCTGGTCGTCTCGCCGACCCTGTGCCCCATCCACGAACACACCCCCGGCCCCACCGCGTTCGACCCCGAGGCGTTGCGCACGGGGCGCAAGGTGTTCCAAGCCACGGGCTCCGCCGCGGAGGCCTCCGCCGGGAAGCTCACGCTCACCTCGGTCCGTGAGACGCTCTCCCGGATCGTGCGGGAGCGTGCCGCCGAGGACCCGTACCTGTCCTACCTGGACGGGCGCGACCTCTACGGAGAGAAGGACCACGAGGAGCTGCCGCTGCCCGACCGCCTGCACCCCGACACGGCCGCCCACCGGCGGATCGGGACACGCTTCGCGGAGCTGGTCTTCGGGCCCGGCGGCGCCTTCGCCCCGGTCTCCGGCACCGGCACCGGCTGAGCCCGAGGTGAGGCCCGGGTCACCGGACGGCGCGGTCGCCTCCAAGGTGGAGCCTTCGTCACCGGTCGGCGCCGTCGTGCCCGGGCCGTGCCAGCCCGAAACGACCCGGCTCAGGTCGGCCCACCGGTCGGCCGAGGGCCCGGTGCCCGACACCGTCGGACCAGCGACGGCGTCGCGTCGGCCGACACGCGCGCACCGCCGCCCAGCCCTGTCCTGGCCGTCCGACACACGCGGGCAGGAACCGCCCGGGCGCACCGAACCCTGACGTACCCGGCGGGCTATGCTCACTGGGCCCGGTGCGGTCCGGCGGCAGCGCGCCGCCGCCCCCGTCCGTGGCCCCATCCGACACCGAGCCCGCGCGACCGGGCGGCGCGGACACAGCCACCGAGGAGCCCTCCCGTGACCTCAACTCCCGCAGTACCCGCCCTCGACATCGACGTGGTCGTCTTCGACGTCCTCGGCACGATGGTCGACGAACCCGGTGGGATCGAACGGGGTATCCGCGCTCTGCTCCCCGACGCCGACGACACGGAGGCGCGGCGACTCCTCGGTGTGTGGTCCGGGCACGTGGAGGAGCGCCAGCGCGCGATCCTCGCTGGGGAGGCGCCCTATGCGAACAGTGCCGTGATCGACCTGGAGGCGGCCGGCAGGGTGGCGGTCGAGGCGGGGGTCGACGACGAGGGGGCGATCCGCGACCTGGCCGCCGCCGCGCAGCGCCTGGCGCCCTGGCACGACTCGGCGCGGGCCCTGGACCGCCTGGCCTCGCGCTACCCGGTGGTGGGTCTGTCCAACGCGAGCGGAGCGGCACTGACCCGCATCAGCTCCCATGCCGGTCTGCGCTGGCACCAGGTGCTCTCGGCGGAGGACGCGCGCTCCTACAAGCCGCACCCGGACGTCTACCGGCTCGCCATCGCCAACGCGGACACCGCGCCCGAGCGGCTGCTCATGGTGGCCGCGCACGCCTGGGACCTGCGCGGCGCCCAGGAGCTCGGCATGCGGACCGCCTACGTCGAGCGGCCCGTCGGTGACCCGCCGCGCGCGACGGACGCCTTCGACCTGACCGCTCCCAGCCTCGACGCGTTGGCGATCCAGCTCAACGCCCTCTGACCCGCATCGGGGCTCCGCGCCCGTTGGCGGCCCGTCTTCTCCCGGTTCATGGCCTTCGGGAGACACGGTGCCGCCAGCGGGCGCTTTCGTGTGTCCGGGCCCGCCGTACCTGACCCCCTGCCCCGCCCTGTCCGTCCTCCCCAGCCCCGGCGCCGCCCACCTCCTCTCCAACCCTGCCTCTTCCGGGCCCTCGCCGCGGTCGCCACCGGCCCGTACTGGCCCCGCCCGGGCCCCGTTCTTCCGAAAGTGGACGCGAGCGGCCAAGTATGTGCTTAGAATGAAAACCGTTTTCATATCCACTCGTTTCTCATCCCCCACAGGAAGGGAGGCCGGATGCGGCACGCCCCCGCTCGCACCACTCCCCCCGCTCCCCCGGGAGTTCCGGAGCAACCCCCGCCCGCCGTCCGACGCCGCTGGCTGACCACCCCCGCGGGCACCGCCACCGCGTCCCTCGTCCTGACCCTGACACTGACCGCGTCCGTGGTCGTCGCGATCGGCCTCGGCTCGGCCGTGGTCCCCCCTCAGGAGACCGTCCGCTACCTGTGGGCCGCCCTGACCGGAGGGGCCATCCAGGCCGACGAGGTCACCCGCTACCAGGTCATCTGGGAGATCCGCACTCCGCGCGTGCTCCTCGCCGCCGTCGTGGGCGCGGGGCTCGGCGCGGTCGGCGTGGCCGTCCAGGCCATGGTGCGCAACCCCCTCGCCGACCCCTACATCCTCGGTGTCTCCTCCGGGGCCTCCGTCGGCGCGGTCCTGGTCAGCGTGCTGGGCGGAGCCGCGGCCCTGGGCGTGCACGCGGTCTCGGCCGGGGCCTTCGCCGGCGCCCTGGCCGCCACCCTCCTCGTCTACGCCGTCTCCTACTCGCGCATGGGGGTCACCCCGCTGCGCCTGGTCCTGACCGGGGTGGCGCTGTCCTTCGGATTCCAGGCGATCATGAGCGTGATCGTCTACCTCGCCCCCAGCAACGAGGCCACCAGCACCGTGCTCTTCTGGACCATGGGCAGTTTCGGAGCCGCCACCTGGGGGTCCCTGCCCGTGGTCGCGGCCGCCGTGATCCTCGGAGCGCTCCTGCTGCGGTCACTGGCCCGCTCCCTGGACGTCACCACACTGGGCGACGAGACCGCCGCCAGCCTGGGCGTGGACGCCGACCGCCTACGGCGGCTCCTGTTCGCCCTCACCGCCGTGATGACCGGAGCGATGGTGGCGGTCAGCGGCGCGATCGGGTTCGTCGGTCTGGTGGTGCCGCACGTCGTGCGCATCCTCGTGGGCGCCGACCACCGCCGCGTCCTCACCGTGGCCCCGCTCGCGGGCGCGCTGCTCATGGTCTGGGTGGACCTGGTCTCACGGGTGGCGGTCGCCCCCCGCGAGCTGCCCCTCGGCGTGATCACCGCGCTGGTCGGCGTCCCGGTGTTCATCACCCTCATGAGGCGACGCGGCTACCTGTTCGGAGGACGCTGATGGACCTGCGCATCGACGACCTCTCGGTGGACCTGGGCGGCACGAGGATCGTGCGGCGGCTCACCCTCGACGTACCCGACGGCCAGGTGGTGGGCCTGGTCGGCCCCAACGGCTCCGGGAAATCGACGGCGCTGCGCTGTGTGTACCGGGCCCTGGGGCCCAGCGCGGGCCGGGTCCTCCTGGACGGGGAGGACCTGACCTCGATGAGCCCGCGCGCCAGCGCCCAGCGCGTCGCCGCCCTCACACAGGAGAACGGCAGCGACCTCGACTTCACCGTCGAGGAGCTGGTGGCCCTGGGCCGCACCCCGCACCTGCGCGGCAACCAGCCCCTGAGCGAACGCGAGCGCGAGTTGTGCCGGAGCTCGATGGAGCTGCTGGACGTGGCCCACCTGGCCGGGCGCGGCGTGCTCGAGCTGTCCGGCGGTGAACGCCAGCGGGTCCTGGTCGCGCGCGCCCTGGTGCAGGAGCCGCGCGTGCTGGTGCTGGACGAGCCCACCAACCATCTCGACGTGCGCCACCAGCTCGACCTGCTCTCCCTGCTCCGGGACGTGGGTGTGACCGTGCTGGTGGTGCTGCACGACCTCAACCTGGCCGCCTCCGCCTGCGACGTCATCGGAGTGCTCTCCGAGGGGGCGCTCGTGGAGGCGGGCAGCCCGGAGAAGGTGCTCACCCCCCACCTGCTCCGGGAGGTCTTCGGCGTGGACGCCACCGTCGTCCCCCATCCCCTCACTGGCGGCCCCCAGTTGCTGTACCGGCTCCCGCCCTCACGGAAGGAACACGCATGACCCCCACAACACGCCCGCGCCCCCTCGTTCTGGTGCCCCTGGTCGCCCTCACCGTCGTGCTCGCCGGGTGCGGCGCGCGGGTCGAGGGGGTCTCCGAAGCCGGGGCCGGGCCCGTCACCGTGCCGCGCTGCGGTGAGGAGGTGGAGTACACCACGCCGGAGCGGGTGGTCGCCTACGAGGGCGGCAGCGCCGACAAACTGTTCGCGCTCGGGCTGGTGGACCACGTGCACGGCTACGTGATGCCCCCGGCCAACCCGCCGGTCGAGGAGTCGCCGTGGGCCGACGACTACGCGGCGGTGGAGTTCCTCAGCGACGACCTGCTCAACCGGGAGCTGGTGGTGGATGCCGAGGCCGACCTGGTGGTGGCGGGCTGGAACTCGGGCTTCAGCGACCAGCGCGGCATCACCCCGGAGATCCTCGACGGGATCGGGGTGCAGAGCTTCATGCACGCCGAGTCCTGCTTCAACTACCCGGGTTTTCCCGAGCGGGTGCGTCCGTTCGAGGGGCTCTACACCGACCTGGAGCGCCTGGGCCTGATCTTCGGGGTCGAGGGGCGCGCCGCCGAGGTGGTCGCGGGGTACCGCGAGCGGGTGGAGGCGGTCCGGGAACAGGCGCCCGAGGGTGAACCGGTACGGGTGTTCCTGTACGACTCCGGCACCGACCAGCCCTTCACGGCGGGCAACCAGGTGCCGCCGGACGACATCATCACGCACGCCGGGGGCGAGAACGTCTTCGGCGACCTTGAACAGCGGTGGACCCAGGTGGGTTGGGAGGCCGTGGTGGAGTCCGAACCGGAGGTGATCATCATCCTGGACTACGGGGACCAGCCCGCCCAGGACAAGATCGACTTCCTGACGTCGTCCCCCGCCATGGCGGAGGTCCCGGCCGTGGTGGAGGAGAACTTCTTCGTGCTGGACTACAACGAGGGGATCTCCGGCCCCCGGGTCATCGACGGTCTGGAGGGGTTCGCGGAGTACCTGCGCGCGCTGAGTTCCTGAGGCCTGTCCCTCAGGAACGGAGACACGACCGCGCCCGCCAGAACCGTCCGGCCGAACCATCCATGAAACATGGTTCGGCCGGACGTCGGGCGGAGCGGACACCGCCCGTGACGAGAGAGCGGCAGCGAGGGCGGTGTCTTCCCCGGCCCCGCGCGGATCGGCTCGCGTGTCGCGACCGGTCATGGCCCGCGACGACAGCGACGGCAGCGCGGCGACAAGCTCTCCCAGTAGTCCGGCGTCGGTGTCGGGCCCCAGGCCTGGAAGTGGTAAGAACCCTCGAAAGTGCCGCGAGGTCCGCGCGGTGGACAACGTAGGCCTTCTCCTCGATCAGGATGGGGGACGACGAAATCGGTCCCTCCGGCATCGAAGACGATGACCTCAGAAGATTGCGCGTCGAGGCATCGCGCGGGCGTTCGGCGTGTTCGGTGCCTCCGACGCCGGGACGAGAGAAGGAGTCTCATCAGTGTCGAAGACGAGGGGTCGGATGCGGTCACTCCTGGCATGCGCGGGAATCACGGTGCTCCTCGCCGGATGCTCGTTCGGCGCCGGGCGCACCGACGAGAACGGCGGCGAGGGGCAGGTGGTCGAACAGACCGAGGAGGCCTACCGAGCGTTCAGCGAAATGCCCCCGCGCGAGGACGTGGCGGAGCTGGATGTCCACGGCGCCGAGGAGTTCCCCAACGGGAGCACGACCTACTGGATCAACTACGCGACGACTGGCGCGGACTCCGAAGCCGTGTGTGAGGCGCTGGGAGACACCAACCCCATCCCGGTTGCACGAATCCAGGACGGCGACGCGGAGAGGCTGAGAATCCCGCGGGACTTCCTCGATGCCCAGGGGGGCGGGGTGCGGGTGTGCAACGCGAGACTGGAGAGCCACGATGTCCGCGTCGCGATCTTCTATCCGCCCGGGGAAGAGATGGAACCGGAGAGCACGGTCACCGTGTACCTCAGAGAATCCTTGATGGGAAGGTGATGTGACGTCGTATCGTCGCAGCGGCGCTCGTCACCGCGGTGGCCGTGACCCGCTCCGGCGCGGACGGCTCGGATGCCGACGGACAGTCCGGCGACGACCTCCCGGAAGGCTTGACCGTCTCCGGGAGCGCGGGGTCGCCCCCGAGATGAGCGCCGAGGACGGGCCCGGAAACGGCTATCTCGGGCTGCCGGGGGGCGAAGGGTAGGAGATCCCGGACGGGTCCCTCATGATCGTCGACGTGGTGACGTACATCTGGGGCCCGGACGGGACGATGATCGAGTGTGTGTCCAGCTATGACCTGGGCTTCCGGAGCTTGCTCCCCCTGGCGGGGAGGGGTGGTGACTCCCTTCGCCACTTCGGTGATTCCCAATTCAGGTCCCGGTCCATCCCCGCATGCGCGGGGAGCAGAAAGCGGTGACGTCGAGGTATACGATCGGCTGCACCTGATGAGTTTGAGCCCTAAGGATTCGGCTGCGTTCATCGCAGCCTTGGAGAGGAACCTGTAATGAACCGGGACACGTCGGCTGTCACCAACTGGCGCACCAGCAGTTACAGCGCCGACGGCGGCGGACGATGCGTGGAGGTCGGCTGGCACATCAGCAGCTACAGCTCTGACACTGGTGGGCAGTGTGTCGAAGCGGGCCCCTTCCTGGGCGAGCCCCAGCGGTTCGCCGTGCGCGACTCCACGCATCGCGACCTGGGCTACCTCTCCTTCCCCTCCCCCGAGTGGTCCGCGCTACTGCGTGTCTCCTCGTCCTGAGCCCGGCTCCTGGAACCCGGCTCCCGGGGCGGCCAGCCGTCTCTACCGGGAACAAAGGAGTCCGAGGGTAGGTGTCCGTCGTCCGAGGAGGTCCGAGTGCTGCCACCTCCTCTGGAGAAAACCCGGTGACGTCGACGATCGTCCCCGGGATACTGGCCGCCTATGGATGAGATCGAAGTCGTCGTCGCCCACTCCGAGCGCGCGACCCTGCGTGTGGGTGACGTGTTCCTGAAGGTGGACGCCGACCGGGCGCGCCTGGCCGCCGAGGTCGAGGTGATGTCCCTGGCCCCCGTTCCGACACCGGAAGTCCTGTGGCACGAGCCGCCCGCGCTCGCGATCGCCGCGCTGCCGGGGGCGACGTTGGGGAGCCTCGGCGGGGAGGTGTCCGGGTCAGCGGCGGCATGGGCCGCGGCGGGAGCCGTCATCCGTCGGCTGCACGACGCACCGCCGCCGTCTCGGCTGGGGCAGGCGGGCCGGAGCATCGACGTCCTGAACAGGAAACTCGACGACGAGTGCGCGGCTCTCGTGGCCAGCGGTGTGCTCCCCGCCGACCTGGTCAGCCGCAACCGTGAGGTCGCCGAGGCCGCGCTCCGGCCGTGGACCCCGGCGTTCACGCACGGCGACCTCCAGATCGCGCACGTCTTCCTCGACGGCGACGAGGTCACGGGCGTCATCGACTGGTCCGAGGCGGGCCGCGGCGACGCCCTGTACGACCTCGCCACCTTCACCCTCGGGCACGAGGACCGCCTCGACGACCTGCTCGCCGGTTACGGCACCGACGTCGACCGCGACGTGATCACGGGGTGGTGGTCGCTGCGCAGCCTGCTGATCGTCCGCTGGCTGGCCGAGAACGGGTTCGACCCGTTCGCGCCGGGCTGCGAGGTCGACGTGCTCAGGGCCCGTATGTGAGTCGGCGCGGACCGCCCCTCCGCACTCTCCTTCCACGGGCTCGCTCCGACGCCGTTCCGGCCTGCGACATCACCCGGACCCGCCCTCGTCGATGTCCGAGATCTCGGACGCTTTCTCTCCTCGCACCCACGTGTCCCAGGTCACTTTCTGCTTCGATTCCCGGATTGCCCCCGTTCGAGAAGCAGGAGGAGCCCCCGTGAGCGACAACACGACCGCCGCGAGGGCGACCGGGTCATGGCGCCTGGTCGTCTACAGCGGTATCGGCATCGTCATGTTCTTCGTCCCCGTCACCGTCGGGGACCGCAGCGCCATCCCCCTGGACCACCTGGTCACCCTCCTCCAAGCCGCACTCGGCCCCGCGCTCCCCTACGTCATCTGGCTGATCATCGCGGCCGGGACCGTGCTCCCCTTCGTCACCGGGGCGTGGCGGCGGAGCCGGGTCTCCCTCGTGTTCTCCCTACTGAACGTCGTGGGCCTGGTCGTGGCCAGTCTGGTCGTCCTGGACGTGGGCCCCGACCTGGTCATGGCCGACGACCGCGCGCCCTTCCTGTTCAACGCCGTAGCCGTCAACGTCGGCCTCCTCGTGCCGGTCGGCGCCGTCTTCCTGGCGATGCTGGTGGGATACGGGTTGATGGAGTTCGTCGGCGTGCTGCTGCAACGCGTGATGCGACCCGTCTGGCGCGTTCCCGGGCGCTCGGCGGTGGACGCCGCCGCCTCCTTCGTGGGCAGCTACTCGCTGGGGCTGCTCATCACCGACCGCGTGTACCAGTCCGGGCGCTACACCGGCAGGGAGGCGGCCATCATCGCGATCGGCTTCTCCACGGTCTCGGTCACCTTCATGGTCGTCATCGCCAACACCCTCGACCTGATGGGGATCTGGCTGACCTACTTCTTCCTGACCTTCTTCGTCACCTACGCGGTCACGGCGGTCCTCGTGCGCGTCCCCCCTCTCAGCCGCATCCCCGACGAGCCCTTCCCCGGCTCCACTCCGCAGCCCGAGGAGGAGGTCACCGGGAACCGGCTCGGGCACGCCTGGGGAGAGGCGCGGCGGGCGCTGCGCGCCGCGCCGTCGCTCCCCCGCAACGTGTGGGTGAACTTCGTCGACGGGGTCCGGATGTCCACCGCGATCCTGCCGTCGATCATGTCGGTGGGTACCCTCGGCCTGGTCGTGGCGCACTCCACTCCCGTCTTCGACCTCCTGGCCTACGTCTTTGTGCCCTTCACCTGGGTGGTGGGGCTCTCCGACCCGATGCTGGCCGCCAAGGCGGTCTCCGTGGGCGTCGCCGAGGTGTTCCTGCCCGCCACCGTGGCCGCCGGGTCCGAGGACCTGGTGCTCCGTCTGGTGATCGGGGTCGTGTCGGTGTCCTCGATCGTCTTCTTCTCCGCCCTCGTCCCCTGCGTCCTGGCCACCCGCATCCCGTTGACAGTGGGCCAGCTCGTGGTGATCTGGTTCCAGCGAGTGGTCCTGAGCATCCTCGTCGCGGGACCGCTCGCCTACCTCCTGGTCGGTCTGTGACCCGGAGACCGCGGGTTCTCCGGCCGCGAGGGGTTCGAGCCTTCTGGTGGGAACTGCCCGGATTCGGTGCCACAGGTACCAGGCCAGGACGGGCCACAGCGCTTCCCTTCGGCCGTCCTCCGGTTCGCACTTCCCGTCCTGGTCGGTGGCTTAGAGCTCATCTCAAAAGCCCTGCGAGATGCTCCTGAGCCTGGCATGATCACGTCCTGTGAGCGATGTGTTGCCCGATGGGCTCTGGGAGA
>NZ_JBEYHA010000057.1:0-34354 GCF_040635075.1 Nocardiopsis sp. NPDC007018 | reverse complement strand
CTCCACCTTCCTGGCCATGCTCGGCATCGCCTGCATCCTCATCTGCTACAAGCACCTGGCCAAGCATGCCGATGGCTTTTGAGATGAGCTCTAAGACATTTCGAGGTCCCCCTCCCAGCCCGGCCGCGGCTCTCTCCGCGGCCGGGTCGTACCCCTTTTCGTGAAACGGAATACGTGAATCCAGTACTCTCCTCCGGTGCGCGCGAGGACCAGCTCGGCAAACGCACGGACATACCGTTCTTCGACCAGTCGGAGACGTTTCGAAGACTGTGGCCGGAGATCAGGGAGAACTGCGTCCGCGTCATGGACGACGGTAAGTTCTCCCACGGCTCCATGGTCGCCGAACTCGAACGCGCGCTGGAACGGTGGACCGGCGCCCGGCACGTGGTCGGCGTCAACTCCGGGACCGACGCCCTCGTCCTCCTGCTCAGGGCCGCGGGCCTGCGCCCCGGCGACGAGGTCGTCGTCCCCGCCTACACCTTCGTGGCCACCGCCACCGCCGTCGTGCACGCCGGCGGCGTCCCCGTCTTCGCCGACATCGAACCCCACGGATACGGCATCGACCCCGGCTCGGTGGAACGGGCGGTCACCGAACGCACCCGCGCGGTCATGCCCGTCCACCTCTTCGACAGCCTCGCCGACATGGAGGGCGTCACGCGGGTGGCGCGCGCCCACGGACTCACCGTCCTGGAGGACAGCGCCGAGGCGATCGGCATGCGCTCGGGCGGCACCCACGCGGGCCTGCTCAGCACCGGGGGCGTGCTGTCGTTCTTCCCGGCCAAGACCCTCGGCGCCGTCGGTGACGCCGGAGCCCTGCTCACCGACGACGACGCCGTCGCCGAGACCGCCCGGATGACGCGCCACCACGGCAGGTCCGGCCGCACCCTGGCCGCGTTCCCCGGCATCTCCAACCCCACGGTGGTCACCGGCTGCAACAGCAAGATGGACGACCTCCAGGCCGCCGTCCTGCTCGCCAAGCTCGCGCGCCTGGACGCCGACATCGCCCGCCGGTCGGAACTGTCGCACCGCTACGACCAACGCCTGCGCGACCTGCCCGGCGTGCGCGCCGTCCCCGGCGACGCCCCGCACGCGCCCGGACGGGACCGGGTCGTCTACGTCCACCTCGTCGAGGTCGACGACCGGGACGCCCTCGCCGCCCATCTGGCCGCCGCCGGGATCGGCACCGAGGTGTACTACCCGCGCCCGCTGCACCTCCAGCCCTGCTTCGCGCACCTGGGGTACCGGCCCGGCGACTTCCCCCGCGCGGAGCGGGTGTGCCGGTCCGCGCTGGCCCTGCCCCTGCACGCCGACCTGACCGACGCCCAGATCGACCGCGTCTGCGACGAGGTCGAGCGCTTCCTGACCGGGGGGACCCGATGACCGCGACCGTCGAGCACGCCGTCCCGTTCTTCGCGCCGGACCTGTTCGAGGCCGACCGCGACGTCCTCCTGGAACTGCTGTACGAGGTCGGCACCTGCCCCGACCAGAAGTTCATCCTGGGCGGCCGCACCGCCTGCTTCGAGGAGGCCCTGCGCGCCGAGACCCGGGCCGCCGACGCCGTGGCCTGCTCCAGCGGGACCTCGGCCCTCACACTCATCCTGGCCGCCATGGGCATCGGCCCCGGCGACGAGGTCGTCGTCCCCGCCTTCGGGTGCGCGCCCCTGGCGAGCACCGTCCTGGCCAGCGGGGCCCGGCCGGTCTTCGCCGACATCGACCCCGTGCGGCTGACGATGGACCCCGCCGGAGCCGAGGCGCTGGTCACCGAGCGCACCCGCGCGCTCATGCCCGCGCACATGTTCTCCGTGATGGCCGACATGCCGCGCCTGCGGGACGTGGCCGACCGCGCTGGCCTGCGGCTCGTCGAGGACTCCGCCCTGGCCCAGGGCGGCGCCCTCGAAGGCCGTCCGGCCGGGCTGTGGGGCGACGCCGGGGTTCACTCCTTCGTCCAGGTCAAGGTCTTCGGCATGCCCGGCGAGGGCGGTGTGGTGCTGACCGACGACACGGAGCTGGGCGAACGGGTGCGCATGCTGCGCAACCACGGGCAGGACGGACGCAACCGCTTCCTCCACCACCACGTCGGCCACAACAGCCGCTTCGACGAGGTGATGGCCGCCTTCCAGCTCCACCGCATGGCGGGGCTCCCCGCGCGGGTGGCCCGCCGCACCGAGATCTGCTCGTACTACTCCGAGCGCCTGGGCGACCTCGCGGACGCCGGGATCACCGCACCCGGGGTGGGCGGCGACGGGCGCTTCCCCTACGTCTACACCCTGCTGTGCGAGGACCGCGACGGACTGCGCGCGCACCTGGAGGCGGAGGGGATCACCACCCACGTCTACTACCCGAGGATTCTGCCCGACCAGCCCGCCTTCGCCCCGCACGCCAGCCCCGACGGGCACTGGCCCCAGGCCCGGGAGGCGGCACGCCTGAACATCTCCCTGCCCCTGTACCCGCACCTGACCGACGCGCAGGTCGAACGGGTGGCCGACAACGTACGCGCGTTCGCGCGCCGGAGGACCGGATGACCGATCAGATGACCGCGCCCGTCGCGGCGCCCGAGCCGCCCCCCCGGACCGGGCGCGCCACCCTCGCGGCCTACGCCCGCCTGGCCAAGCTCGACATCGTCGACTACTACATCGGCCTGCCCCTGGTGTTCGTCATGTCGCTGCCCCTGTTGGGCTGGCGCACCGACACCCTCGGCCTGCTCCTGCTCGTCCTGGTGGCGGAGGTGGCCGTGGTGGCCGCCATGGTCGCCTTCGACGACGTCACGGGCTACCGCGACGGCAGCGACGCGGCCAACTACGGATCGGACGCGGCGCGCCGCCGCCTGGCCCGCAAACCCCTCGTGGCCGGGACCCTGACCGAGTCCCAGGCGCTGGCCTTCGGCCGGGCCGCGACCGTCGCCAGCGTCGCGCTGTGGGCGCTGGTCATCGCGCTGGCGCCGCACCGGCCCACCTGGGCGATCGTGGGGGCGGCACTGTGCCTGGTCGCGTCGGTCCAGTACTCCTGGGGGCTGAAGATCAGCTACCGGGGGTTCCAGGAACTCTTCCTCGTCGGCCTCGGCGTGGGCTGGGTCCTGGTGCCGTACGGGCTGCTCACCGGTCAGATTGACGGGTTCGTCGTCGTCCAGGCCCTGGTGTTCGGCGGCGGCCCCATGCTGTTCGGGCTCTACTCCAACACCAACGACGCCGACGGCGACCGCGCGGCGGGGCGGATCACCGTCGCCGCCCAGGTCTCCCCGAGGACCAACACCGTCTTCATCGTCGTGCTCACCCTCGCGGAGACCCTGCTGGTCACCGGCTCCTACCTGGCCGGGATCTCCCCGTGGTGGTTCCCCGTGGCGCTCCTGCCGGTGGCCCTCATGCGCGCGGCCCAGCTGTACGTCGGGTTCGTGCGCGGCGACATCCTGCGGGCGCGGCGTCTGGCCATCCGCACCCACCGCGTCACCGTGGTCCTGCTGATCGGCGCCAACCTCGGCGCCGCCCTGCTCTGGGGGAGCGCGGCGTGACCCCGAGGATCGACGTCGCGGTGGTCGGAGCCGGTCCGGCCGGGCTGGCGACGGCGCACGCCCTGGCCCGCGCCGGACGCTCCGTGCGGGTGCTGGAGGCCGCCGAGGCGGTGGGCGGCCGCACGCGCACCCTGCGCGTCGACGGGCACCTGGTCGACACCGGGGCGGAGATGATCCCGTCCGCGAACGCCTACCCGCAGACCTGGCGGCTCGTCCGCGAACTCGGCCTGGACACCGACCCCCGCGCCGTGCCCCGGGTACGCCGGGCCCTGTCGGTGTGGTGGGGCGGGCGGGCCCGCCCCCACGCGGGGCGCCCCCTGGGGCTGCTCACCGGCATGGGGCTCTCACCGGGCGCCCGACTGGACCTGGCCCGCCTGCTCGGCGAACTGGGCCGCGCCGACCTGGACCCCGACCACCCCGAGCGGGGCGACCTCACCGGCCTCACCGTCGCCGACCTGCTGGGACCGCGCCACCCCCAGATCCGAGAACGCCTCCTGGGCCCGCTGGCCTCGGGCTTCTTCGGGTGGCCGCTGGAGCGGGCGGCGGCCGCTCCCTTCGCCGCCCACCTGGCGGCCTCGGGCAGCACCGCCACCTGGCGCACCTACCGCGACGGCATGGACACCCTGCCCCGCGCGCTCGCCGACCGGCTCGACGTGCGCACCGAACACCCGGTCACGGGGGTGGTCGAGGAGCACGCCGGGGTGCGCCTGGAGTCACCGCGCGGCGACCTCACCGCCCGGGCCGCCGTCCTGGCGGTCCCCGCACCCGTGGCGGCCCGCCTCCACCCGGGCGCCCGCGCCGAGGAACGCGCCTACCTGGAGTCCTGCGCATACGCCCCCATGCTCCGGCTGTCGCTGTTCCTGGACGCGCCGCTGTCTCCGCGCGGGTCGCGGCGGGGTTTCGCCGTGCTGGTCCCCGACGACCCGATGCTGGCGGTGCTCACCGTCGACCACCACAAACACGAGGGCCGGGCGCCCAAGGGGCGTGGACTGGTCTCCCTGGTCGCCACGCCCCGCGCCGCCCGGGACCTGGCCGCGGCACCCGACGACGAGATCGCGCGCGGGCTCACCGCGAGCGCCGAACGCCTCCTGCCCGGACTCGGAGCCCACGTGCGCCGGACCGTGGCGCACCGGTTCCGCCACGGGCTTCCCCTGCCCGGCCCGAGGGCCCTGGCGGCGCGCTCCGCCTTCGCCGCCCGCCCGCCCGCCGCCGTCGACTACGCCGGCGACTGGATCTCGCTGCGCCCGTGCAGTGAGGGCGCGGTGGCGTCGGCGACCACCACCGCCGCGCGGGTCTCGGCCTTCCTGTCCGCCACCCGTGAACCGATCCGCATCGAGGAACCATGAAGCCACTGAGCCGTCCCCCGCACCGTCCGCTGGACCTGGGGACCCTCTTCGACGATCTGGAGGAGCGCGGCACCTCCACCGCCGTGCGCCTGAGCAGGCCCCTGGACGTCGCCCCCCGGGAGGGGATCGCGCTGGACGTCCCCCGGGTGGCCGCGCTGGTGCGCCAGCTCTCGGGCCGCCTGGCACTGGCCGGGGTCGGCCCGGGCGACCGGGTCGCGATCGCCAAGCGCAACCACTGGGACTACGTCCTGCTGTCGAGCGCGGCGGCGCGCCTGGGCGCCGTCCCGGCCTCGCTCTCCGCCCACCTGGAGCCGGGAACGCTGGAGGAGCTCCTCAAGCGCCTGGCCCCCGCGCTCCTGGTGACCGACACCGCTCTGCTGGGAGCCGCCCGCGAGGAGGGCCGCGACCCGGGCGTCCACGCGCGCCGGACCCTGGTCGTCGACGGCCCCGCCGAGGGCGCCCTCAGCATGGACGACCTCGACGGCGCCGCCGTGCCGCCGTCGCGCCGTCCCCACCCGGACGCGCCCCTGGCGATCATGCACACCTCCGGGACCACCGGTACCCCCAAGCTGGTCGTGCACTCCACCCGCACCCTCATGCGGCGGCTCGCGGGCTTCGAGGCCCACCGGTGGCCCGTACTGGGGAGCAGGCCGGACGACACGGTCGTCTCCTCCTACTCCTACGCGCACGGCCGCGCCCTGGCCTGGACGGCCAGCGTCCTGCGGCTCGCGCCCAGGACGCTGTCGGTGATCACCTCCGCCGACTGGGCCGAGGCGGCCCCGGCGTTGGAGCTGGACCGCCCCACGGTCCTGGAGGCGCAGCCCTCCACCCTGAGGAGCTGGCAGCGGCACACGAGGGGCGGGAGCACCCCCTTCGACCGGGTGCGGTTGTTCGTCAGCACCTTCGACGCCCTGCACCCCTCCACCGTCCGCGACTACCTCAACGCCACCGGGCACAGGTGGCCGCTCTGGACGCAGGGATGGGGCCAGAGCGAGACCGGGCCGCTGACCTTCCGCTTCCTCACCCGCCGTTCGCTGGAGCGCGACCAGGGGACCTCGCCCACCACCCGCGACCTGGGGCGTCCGGTCCCCGGCCGGACCCGGTTGCGGGCGGTGCACCCCGAGACCCTGCTCCCCGTACCCGCCGGTACGCCAGGGCTGCTGTTCTGCCGGACCGACGCCCTGTGCCTGGGTTACGTGGGGGAGGAGGGGCGCTGGCGCTCCAAGCTGGTGGGCCAGTGGTGGAGCACCGGTGACGTCGGCTCCATCAGCCGCACCGGGGCGGTCCGCCTGGTGGACCGCGAGGTGGACGCCCTCACCGAGGGGGGCTGCCTGGAGATCGAGGACGTCGTCGACGAACGCCTGCCCGAGGCCCTGGAGTGCGTCGTGCTCGGTGTCCGCGAAGGCGATCCCGTGCCGGTGGTGGCCACCGACTCCGGGGAGCTGGACCTCGCGGCGTGGCGGAACGCGGTCGCCGACCAGCCCGCGATGGCCGACCCGGTGGTGCTCACCTGGGACGAGCTGCCGCGCACGGGCACCGGCAAGGTGCGCAGGGGAGAACTGCGCGACCTGTTGGGGCTGCGTCCCGGCGCCCCGGGCACCGGGCGGTGGACGTGACCGCGAACGCGACCCCGGCGGCCCCCCTGGCGGGGGCGGTCGTGCGCGGGGTCGGCGACACGACGGCGGTCCGGGTCGCCCTGGACCGGCTGCGCGCGGCCGGGTGCGAGGTCGTCGCGGAGGGCGGGCGCCCTCCCGCCAGCGCACCGGCCGGCCGCGTCGAACTCCTGGCCACGACGGCGGGGGAACCCGACGACAGCTCCTGCGACCTGACGTGGGCACCGCCGGGGAGCACCGTGGAACCGGAGGACGAACGCGACGTCCAGGCCCTGTGCGGCCTGGCCCACCTGCACGGCCGCTCCCTGGGCGGCGCCCGGTACCTGCCCGTCGACTACGCGTCGGTGTGCGCGGGTGTGCTGGCGTCCCAGGCGGTGATGGCGGCGGCGACGTCCGGTCCGGTGCGGTCGACGGTCTCGGTGACCGGTGCCGCCCTGACGGCCGTCGCCCCCCACGTCGCCGAGGCCGCCGCCTCGGCGGACGGACCGCCCGCGCGGGGCGGCGGGCCGCGACCCCCCTTTCGCTCCGCCGAGGGGACCGTGTTCGAGATCGAGACCCTGGACGCCGAGGCCTGGCTGCGGTTCTGGACCCGCCTGGGCGCTCCGGCGGCCGCCGTCGCCTCGGGGTGGCCGCCCTTCCAGCGGCGCTTCGCCACGGCGGTATGCCCCCTGCCGGGGGAACTCGCCGCGACCCTGGCCGCGACCCCCTACGAGCGGGTGCGCGCGACCGCCCTGGACACCGGCGTCGGCGTGGTCGCGCTGCGCCCTCCCGGCCCGGCCACCGAACCCGGCCCGGACTCGCCGTGGCGGCTGCGCGGGCTCGGCGGCCCCGACGCCCGGTCACCGCGCGCCCACCGTGTCGGGGCGCCGCTGGCCGGGGTGCGGGTCGTGGAGATCACCAACCGCATCCAAGGGCCGCTCGCCGGACTGCTGCTGTCGTACCTGGGGGCCGACGTGGTGCGGATCGAACCACCCGGCGGCGACCCCATGCGCGGCGTACCGCCGCTCGCCCACGGCGTCTCGGCCCGCTTCACCGCCCTGAACCGGGGCAAGGGCGCGGTGGAGGCCGACCTCAAGAGCCCGGAGGGCCGCGAGGCCGCCGCCGACCTCGCGGCCCGTGCCGACGTCCTCCTGTACAACTGGCCGCCCGGACGCGCCGAACGCTTCGGCCTGGGCACGGACGACCTCGCCGAGCGGGCTCCGGGGCTGGTGCACGTCCACGTCGACGGGTGGGTGCACGAGGGGCCCGACGCCCCCGCCCCGGCCACCGACTACCTGGTCCAGGCCCACGGTGGCCTGGCCCACCTGTGGGCCGCGGGGGGCGAACCGCCCGCGCCCTCGTTGTTCACCGTCACCGACGTGCTCGGAGGGATGATCGCGGCCGAGGCGGTCACGGCCGCCCTGGCGCTGCGTACCCGCGCCGGAACCGGAGTCAAGGCCCGTACCGGTCTGGTCGACGCCGCCCGCCTGCTGCGCGGGGTTGGCGTCGGCGCGCGGAACCGCGGGCCCTCCGCGCTCCTGCCGGTCGAGGACCTCCGGCACGTCGTCGACCTCTTCCCCGACTCCTTCACGGACGTCGACGGAATCGCGCACGCCCGCTCACCGTGGGCGTTCGCCCCTTCGGAGGTGGCGCGGCGATGACCACCTGGACCTCCGCCGAGGGGCTCGTCCTGACCGACCTCGTCCCGGCCGCGCTGCGCGCCGACTGGGTGGCGCGGGGGTGGTGCCCCGACCGCGACCTGTACACCCTCTTCCTCGAACGGGTGCGCGCCCACCCCGGCCGGGACGCGGTCGTCGACGAACGCGGCACCCTCAGCTACGCGGACCTGGACGGGCGGGTGCGCGCCACGGCCGCGCTCCTGACCGCGCACGGCGTGCGCGAACGCGACGTCGTGGGAGTGCTGCTGCCCAACGGCAGGGACGCGACCACCCTCGACCTGGCCGCGGCGGCGCTGGGAGCCGTCGTGCTACCCGTCCCGCCCGGGCGTTCGGACGCCGACGCGCTCGGCCTCCTCACACGGGCACGCGGCGCGCTCCTGGTGACGGAGGGCCCCCGCGCCGCACGGATCGCACGGGCTCACCGGGGGCGGGCACGCGTCGCGGCCGTCGACGCGGTGACCGCCCCGCACACCGGCGCCCCGGCGTGCCAGGGGCCCGGGGAGCCCCGCGACGACACGGTCGCCGACGTCCGGGGGAGCGCGGGGCCACGGGGCGCCGGTGAGCGGTCGCCCGGGGGACCGGGCCGGAATCGCCCGGACCCGGAGTCACCGGCCCGCGTCCTGCTCTCCTCCGGCTCCGAGGGGGAGCCGACCATGGTCGCCTACTCGCACAACGCCATGGCCGGGGGGCGGGGCTCCTACGTGGGCGCCCTGATCCGAGGACAGGAACCCCCGCGCGTGCTCCTCCTGGTCTCGACCGCCTCCTCCTTCGGCTCCCTGGGACTGGTCGCCCTGGTCCGGCACGGCGCCACCCTCGTCACCTCGGAGCGCTTCGACCCCGGCGGGACCCTGGAGACGATCGAACGGCACCGACCCACCCACCTGGTGGGTGTGCCCACCATGCTGCGGCGCATGGCCCTGCTCGACCACGGGGCCGACACCTCCTCGCTGACCGCCGTCGTGGCCAGCGGGGCACCGCTGCACCGCGAGGTGTACGACCTGTGCGTCCGGCGCTTCGGCCGTCCCGTCGTCAACGTCTACGGATCGACCGACGGCGTCAACTGCCACACCGCCCGCGATCCGTGGAGGTGGGAGCCGGGGCTGGCCGGGCGTCCGGACCCTACGGTGGCCCGGATCAGCGTGCGCGACCCCGAGGGGCGTCCCGTCGCGCCGGGCGAGCTCGGGGAGGTGTGGGCCCTGGGGCCGATGACACCCCTGTGCCACGTGGCCGCTCCCGCACTCGACCGGGAACGTCGCTCCGGCGAGGGCTGGGTGCGGACCGGAGACGTGGGACGCCTGGGCGGGGACGGGGACCTGTGGGTCGTCGACCGTCTGCGCCGCACGGTGATCCGGGGCGGGGTCACCCTCTATCCGGCGCGGGTCGAGGACGCCCTGTCCGCGCACCCGGGCGTGGACGAGGTCCACTGTGTCCCGGTCCCCGACCCCGACCTGGGCGAGCGCATGTGCGCCTGCGTCCGCCCCTCACCGGGGGCCGCCCCCACGGAGGAGGAGCTGCTCGCGCACCTGCGCGACCGGCACGGCATGGACACCCGTCTCCTCCCCGAACACGTCCTGTTCCTGCCCTCCGTACCGCTCGGCCCGACCGGGAAGGTGTGCACGGGCACCCTCACCCGGATGGCGGCCGAGGCCGTACGCGCCCGAACGACCGTCCTCACAGGAGATCCGCGATGACCGACACCGCCACCGAGCCCGGGTACCTCTTCGACAACCACAGCGAACACGCCCGCGACCAGCACAGCTTCCTGGCCGCCGCCTACGACCCGCTGACCACCAGCAGACTGGAGGAGACCGGGGTCGGCCCTGGTTGGCGGTGCCTGGAGGTGGGAGCCGGGGGCGGATCGGTGGCCCGCTGGCTGGCCCGACGCGTCGCCCCCCTGGGCTCGGTGGTCGCCACCGACATCAAACCGGAACGGATCGACCCGGAACCGGGCCTGGAGGTGCTGCGCCACGACGTCACCCGCGACCCCCTGCCGGAGGCCTCCTTCGACCTGATCCACTCCCGCCTGGTCCTGCTGCACCTGCCCGAGCGCGAGGCGGTCCTCGAACGGCTGGTGCGCGCCCTCAAACCGGGCGGCGTGCTTCAACTGGACGAGTTCGACATCACCTACGGGCCGTCCCTGCTGATGCCCGACGCGCAGGCCAGGGAGGTCTACGAGGGGTTCCTGGACGCCAAGGTCCGGATGATGGAACGGGCCGGAGCCGACCCCGCCTGGGGGCGCCGCGCCCCCGAGGCGATGCGCCGGGCGGGCCTGGTGGACATCGACCCGCGTCCGCACGTGCAGCAGTGGAACGCGGAGTCGCCGGGTGTTCACCTGATCGCGCACCACACGCGCCACCTGCGTGAGGCGTTCCTGGGCGTGGGGATGACCGACGAGGGCTTGGAGCGTGTGCGCCGGGTGCTGGCCGACCCCTCGTTCTGCTCCTCCTCCTGCCTGATCTACACGGTTCAGGGCCGCCGACCCGCGTGAGGGCCCGGTCGTGGCCCGGGGTAGGCCTCCGGGCCACGACCGGTCGGGTTCGGCGCGGGCCCCAGGGAGGTCTTCCCCCTTCACGCGTGCGGTTCCCAGGGGATCGGTCCGCTCCTCGGCGTCGGAACCCGAGGACTGCCGGTGGTGAGAGGTTCGCGGGCCGTGGGGCGCGGTGATGGGCTCGCGACGACTCGCGGCGCGGTTCTCAGGCGCCACGGTCGCGGGAGCGCGGTCGCGGGACGAACAGGAGCCCGAGCCCGGCGAGTACCGTCGCGGTCACCGGGACCAGGCCGGGGCTCGCGGAGACCGCCGCGCCGCCCAGCGCGCCGCCCAGCGCCGCTCCGACGTACACCGAACCGCTGTGCACCGCCACGGACTGCGCCGCAGCCCGCACGCCCGCACGGTCGAGCAGGAGCGACTGGAGGCTCGGCGGCACGGCCCACGCCGCGGCGGACCAGGCCACCAGCAGGGGCGCCACCGTCCACGGCGACGTCGGGCGGCCCAGCCACAGCAGGGCAACGGCCGACATCGTGAGGCAGAAGAGCGCCACCGCGCAGCGGAACACGCGCAGCGGTCCGTACCGGTCCACCAGGCGGCCCGACGCCTGGGCGCCCGCGAGTCCGCCGATCCCCGAGCACACCAGGAGCGCGGCGAGCAGTGCCGGGGTGACACCCGCGAGCCCGGCCAGGACCACGGCGACGTAGGTCTGGAACGCCAGGTTCCCCGCCACGACCAGAACGGTGACCACGAGGACGGCGGCCACGGTCCGGTCGGCCAGGGGGCGGACCAGTTCACGGAGGCCGCGGTCGTCCTTCTCGACGGGCCCCGCGGGCAGGGACCGGGCGGCCAGCACGAGAGCGGCCAGGCCGAGGAGCCCGCATCCCACGAAGGTGGCCCGCCAGCCCCAGAGGGCACCCACCCAAGTGCCGAGGGGGACGCCGATCAGTACGGCACCGGTCAGCCCGGTCATGACGGTGGCCAGGTGGCGGCCCCGCCGTTCCGGAGGAGCGAGGGTGCTCGCCAGCGCCAGGGCGGCGGGCAGGACCACCGCCGCAGCGAGCGCCGCCGTCACGCGCAGGGTCATCAGGGCGGGGTAGCCGTCGACCAGGGGCACGGCGAGGTTGGCGGCCGAGAACACCGTCAGCGCCACGACCAGGGATCGCCCGAGCGGAATCCGGGCGAGGAGAAGGGCCCACAGGGGCGCGGTGAGCGCGTAGACGAGGGAGTAGACGGTGACGAGTTGTCCCGCGGCGGCCTCGGAGACCCCGGTGTCCGAGGCGATGGAGGCGAGCACGCCGATGATGACGAAGTCGTCCGTCTGGACCGCGAACGCGGCCAGGACCAGGGGGAGTAGCCACGGGGGAGGTAGGCGGGAGTCGGGCATGGGGTGAGGGTAACAGTTGTTTCCCTTATTTGGGTGCGGATGCGAGTGCGGGTGGGGGTGAGCGGGTGGGCTCGGGTGGGTGGACGGGTGCGCGGGCTCGGGGGTGGCGGGTGTGGTGTGGCCCCGCCTCCGGAGGAATCTCCGGTTAGCCATTTTTCTCCGTTATTGTCCCGATATGCGGGAATGTTTGACGAATGATGTTCTGGGGTTGGCCTCTTGCGGCCATTTTTCGCCTTTTCCTTTTGTGGTCTCTCGCCTAATGTCGTCGGTGAACGCGGCGATACACGGCCGGAAGCATTTCGGTCGCGGAAATCGCCGATCCCTCCAGTCATGTGAAGGAATCCATGTCTGTCAAGAAGCGCTTGTTCGCCACGGCCGCCCTGGCGGCCTCCGTCGCCACCGCCGGTGTGCTCGCCACCGCTCCCACGGCCTCGGCCGCGAGCATCCCCATGGTCGAGGCGCAGGCCACGTACGTCTACCTCTACGAACACGACAACTTCAAGGGTGGTTCCTGGCGGACCTCCGGCAACGCCGCCAACCTGGCCAACCACTGCTGGAGCGGATCGGGCTGCCGTGTCGTCAACGACAACGCCAGTTCCATGAAGAACCAGAAGTCCAACGACGCCTCCTTCTACCGGGACGCGAACTACAAGGGGCCGTCCTACTTCGCCAAGAAGAAATCCGAGGACAAGGACCTGACCAACAACGGATTCGACAACAACATCAGCTCGGTCCGGATCTGGTGACCGAGCTGACGGCCAGTTGACCGAAGTGCCGGGGAGGAACCGCGCGAAGCGTGGCGCGCGGCCTTCCCGGCACCCTCTGCACGGAGTGGAGACAGCGATGAACGGACGACGTCCCGCCCCGGCGGCCGGTGCGCTGTGCGTCGCCCTCGTCCTGGCCGCCTGCGGGGTCCCGGACGACGGGGACGGCGGGGACCGCTACCTACCCGCCGAGGAACCGGTGCGGTCGCTGACCCTGCCCTTCGATGCGTACACGCTCTCCCCCTTCGAGATGCGCACACTCGACTACGCCGAGGACCTGCTCGTACGCGACTGCATGAGGGGTAACGGCATGGACTGGCGGATCGTCCCGGCTCCTGAGGAGGAGGGAACCGACCCCCCGCACCGGGGCAGGTACGGCGTGGTCGAGACCCGAGTGGCCGAGCGGTTCGGGTACGGCGCGACCCCCGGGTCGGCCGACGAGGGCCTCGTGGAGGAGGTGCGGCAGGACCGGCTGACCCTGCTGGCCACCGAGCACCGCGCCGCCTACGGGGCCGAAGACGGGGCTGGGTGCGTCGAAGAGGCGGAGGCGGAGGTGACGGAGGGTGTCCCGGACCTGGACACCGATCTGTTGAACTCCTACATCCACGCGGGCTTCGAGGCCTCCCAGGCCGCGCCCGAGGTCGTCGGCGCCTTCGCCGCCTGGAGCGCGTGCATGGCCGACCGGGACCTGGAGTACGCCACCCCGACCGAGGCGTCGGCCGACGTGCGCTGGAACGGTGAGCGGGACGGACCGACCGCCGAGGAGGCCGCGACGGCGGTGGCGGACGTGGCCTGTAAGGAGGAGGCCTCGGTGGTCGGAACCTGGCGCGACGCGGAGGCACGGGCCCAGGAGGAGCTGATCGAGGAGAACCCGGCCGACTTCGCGCTCTTCGCCCAGGTGCGGCACGCCCGGTTGGAGACGGCGCGCACGGTGCTGGAACGCCTCGGAACCTGATCCGCGCCGGGCAGCGGCCCCGGTCGGAGGCGAAACGGCCCGACCGGCGGGGCCCACCCGGAACCGGGCACCGGCGACCGGCGCCGTCCCCACCGGCGTCTCCTTCGGGCCCGGGCGGTGACACGACCCCCTCGACGAGTCGTGAGGGGGCCGCAGGCGGGTGCCGGGCGCCCGGGTGGAGCGCCCGGCGACGGTCACAGGTGCGGGGAGATCAGGTTGACCACGTTGTTCTTGGTGGCCGGGCCGATCCGGGTGGCGACCTTGGTGCCCTCCTTGACGACGAACAGGGTGGGGATCGCCGTGACGTCGTGTTTGGGGGGCGTCTCGGGACTCCGGTCGATGTCCAGCCGGGCCACCGTCACCCGGCCCTCGTACTCCTTGGCGACCTCGGCCAGGACCGGGTCGAGCGCCCGGCACGGGGCGCTCCACTCGGCCCGGAAGGCCACGAGGACGAGGGAGGGGGACCTCAGGACCTTCTCGTCGAAGTCGGCATCGGTGACGTCCAGGACGGTTCCGCTCATGGGTCTGGCTCCTTCGCGGGGGTCGACGGGGGTACGCCGGGTACGTTCCCACGACCGGGTCGACCTCGTGCCGGATCGGCCCGGTGGACGCTCACGTGTCATGGTTGGTGGTGTTCTGTCATGACGCGGGGCGGGCATCCGGGGCCTCCGCAAGCCCGGTTTCGGCCGCGCCGATGCGCCGGGGCGGCGGACCGGGGACACCGGACCGCGGACGTCATGCCGGGAACGCCGCACCCGAGGGGCCCCAGTGTCCCCCGGGCCCACGAACCGTTCCCCTGGGCCGGACCTCTGGGCGGTCCCGCACCCGGGGGCGGCCGATGTCCTCAGGCGGGTGTGGGCCCCGGCCTGCACGGGAAGGCTCCGGCATCATGGGAAACGTCGGTCCCCGTGTCGGGGACGCCTTCGGAGAGACGCTCCGGCGCTGCTGGGAGGCGCGGGCCGCGCCGGGCTCCGCCTTCGAGATCATCGAGCGCGACGACGGCGTCATCCACGCCGCCGACGCCAGCCGGTACTTCACACCCTCCGCGCGGCTCCCTCCGCTGGACCGCGAGGCCCTGGAACTCGCCCGGGGCAGCGTTCTCGACGTGGGAGTCGGGGCCGGTCGCCACGCCCTGGCACTCCACGAACGGGGCCGGACCGTCGTGGGGATCGACCCCTCACCCGGAGCGGTCGAGGTCGCCCGCCTACGCGGGGTCGACGCCCGACACGGTTCCATCGCCCGACCACCGACCGGGCTCGGCCGGTTCGACACGCTCCTGCTCCTGGGCAACAACCTCGGCCTGCTCCAAGACGCGGAACGGGCCCCCGCGGTCCTGGCGCACCTGGCGGCCCTGGCGGCGCCGGGGGCCGTACTGCTCGGCACCGGCATGGACCCGGGCACCACGAACGCCGAGCACCTGGCCTACCAGCAGCGCAACCGCGCCGCGGGACACCTCCCCGGGCGCATCCGCATGCGCAACAGGCAGGGGGCCCTGGCGACGGAGTGGTTCGACTACCTGTTCGCCAGTGTGGACGAACTGGCGGAGCTGGTCCGCCCCTCGCCGTGGCGGCTCGTGTCGGTTCGACGCGACCGGCACAAGTACCTGGCGGTACTCGGGTCGCGGGACGAGTGAGGCGGGCGGGTCAGCCCGGATACCACCCGGCCCTCAGATGGCGCGCCGCCGCCGTCACGTCGGCCACCGACCGGTACCCGTCCGCCTCGGTGAGCAGCGAACGGGCCAACCGCATCGCCCGGATCTCGCACCCCGCCCGGGTGGCCCGGTCCCCGATCCCCGTCAGGTCGACCGGGCGCGCGAACCCCACCAGCCGCCGGATCAGCTCCGCGCCGCAAAACCCCACCGCGTCGGTGAGAACCCGCTCCAGGTAGGCGCTGCGCTCGGCCTCCAACGCCACCTCGGCCCCGGGGCCGGTGAACAGCCGCGCCGGGAAGGCGCTCCCGTGCGCAGCGGAGCGCCACCGGTCCAAGAACCCCTCCCGGAACGCGTCCCAGGTCCGTTCCACCTCCTCCAACAGCCACATCTGCTGGACGCTCTCCCCGGCCACGGCGCGACGGCGCCCTCCGTCCCGGGCGTCCGCCGCGAAGTAGGCGATGAGCAGGTGCGCCAGGAAACCGCCGATGTCGAAACCCAGGGGACCGAAGCAGGCGAACTCGTGGTCGAACACCCGACTGCACCCGGCCCCCACCATCACCGAACCGGTGTGCAGGTCGCCGTGGAGGAGCGCCTCCCGGCTGGTGAGGTACCGGTACTTGAGCCGGGACACGGCGGTCAGCACCTCCGAGTCCGAACGCAGGGCGAGCACCTCGGCGTCCAGGTCGGGCGTCGTCCACCGGTTGCGGTGGAAGTCGTGGTAGACCTCCGTGAAGACCATCTCCTCCGTCATCCGGCACATCTCGGTGTTGGTCTCGAACTCGGCGACCAGGTCGCGTTTGCGCCCGGCGTCCATCCCGAGGTCCGAGGTGGCGAAGAGCGTGCGCGCCAGGTAACCGCCGACCTGCTCGCCCAGACCCGGGTGGACGCCGCCGCGGGACAGGTGGTGGCGCAGCACGGTCTGCCCCTCGACGAACTCCATGACCAGCAGGTGGGCGTCGCGCTCCAGGTGCAAAGGGGTGGGGACCGCGCCCGGAGCCGCCCGCCCGTGCTCCTCCAGAGCCCGGTACTCGTAGACGACGCGCTCCGGGGTGAGCGGCCAGGAACGGCCCGCGACGCGCACGTACGGGGGAGCCTGTTTCACACACACGGCCCCCTCGGGGCCGCCCACGCGGAACACGAAATTGACGTTCGCGTCGCCGACCTCGTCGATCGTCCAGTCCTGGGAGGTGCCGCCCAGGCGTCGCCGCAGGTCCGGGGCCTCCTCCAACAGCGCGGTCAGCGTGGTCGTCTCGGGGACGGCGGGAGCGGTGTCGGTCACGGTGATTCCTCCGGCGGTGTGCGGGTTCGGGCACGGGTGCGGATCAGGGGGTGACTCTGCGCGGCCCGGTGAGGGGCGGCCGACGAGGGCGCGCGGGACGGACTCGGCGCCGTGGACGCCCTCCCGGGGGACCGGCAGGCCCACGTAGGGGAGAGGGCGAACCGGGGCCTGCCCGGGGCGAGCGCCTCCTGGTGGACGCGGCACGCGTCGCCGAACCCGGGCACCAGGGCCCGTGCCGTCCACCGCGACACCAAGAATCGCAGGCGGACCATGAATATCCGCAATCACACCATTCACGCGCCCTCAATAGCGGTCTTTCGACCTCTTGCGTGTCCATATCTGTTTACCCCTCATGGGTGGCGTGTCACCCTCCGCGCATGAATCCACCGCGAATCCCGAGTTTCGTGATCGTCTTCGAGGACCTCGGCGTTCGCTTTTCTCCGCACGAATACGGCGCCGAACCACGCCCGGCCGCCGGGATGGTGCGGCTCTCCAACACCGGCGGCCGCCTCCTGCCGGATGACAGCGCACACCCCCACTACCTGGGGCTGAGATCTGCCCCCGGGCGCTGCCACGCCGAAGCCGACCGGGGGCCCGGCGCCGCCCCGGACACATGGGGCATTTCCGACGCGAGTCTCTTGGCCGACCGGCGGATTCCCCCTGATCAGAGAATCGACCCCCTCAGGCCGGGAGCCGGAACCGCGACGCGTCCCTGGCCGATGACCGCCAAGTGGACAAGAACTCCATCCGCCCCAGGGGGCGAAATACACCGAGCTCAGGCAGGGGATCGAGAAAAAGGAGAAAGCCGAAATGCGGGGCGCGGCGACCGGCACCGTTCCGAGAACGGCCACGGTAACCGCGATCCCTGTTGCGCCACCTCCTGAGGAGCCGTCGGACCGCCGCCGCGCGCACCCGACGACGCCGCGCGAGGCAGGGGCCCTCCGGGCCACGCATCCCCGACTACGAAGGGCTTTCGGGGGAGCGTCGCCCTTCGACTGGGAGTAGGTTGGCGGTGGTGTCGTCGACCACGGCGTTGGTGACACCCACCGCAGAGCCGAGCCCCCACCGGCACCGAGGTCGCTTTGAGGAGCTACCGAAGATGTTTCAGGGTCGGGTGCGGCACGCGCCCATGGCGCACGACGAGACGGTGTGCGGGGCTGTCTACCCTCGGCGGTCCCTGGTGCTGGTCGCCGGGGTGCCCGGAGCCGGGAAGAGCACCCTGCTGCGGCGGCTGTTCGGTCTGCGCGGGAACGAGGAGCGGGCCGTGACCACCACGGACGGTGTGCGGGTCATCGACTCGCTCCAGTCGCGTTACCAGCTCAGGCGGCTGCTTGCCCGGGTCCCGTACCCGCTGTGGCGCTGGGTGGTGCACCTCCTCCACCTCGTCCACGTGGCCCTCGCGCTGAGCGGTGGCGGGCCGGTGGTGGTCCACGAGTGCGGAACCCGGGGGTCGGTCCGTGTGCTGCTTTCCCTCCTCTGCCGACTGCGCCGGTACGAGATGCACGTGCTGATGATCGACGCCACCCCGCAGGAGGCCCGCACAGGGCAGATCGTGCGCGGGCGGCGGGTGACCGAGCGCAGTCACCGGATGCACTCGCGCCGCTGGCGGCGACTGCGCGCCGCCACCCGGCGCGGGCCCACGGCGTTCGCGCCGGGCGCGCGCAGCCTGCTCACACTCGACCGGCGCGGGGCGCGGGAACTGGCCTCGATCCGGTTCGGTCCTCGGGCCGAGGACGGGAGTGCCCTCAACGACCCGGTGGAGTCGCCCGCGTGATCCGGTGCGTCCGGGATCGGCACCATGGCCGGGCGACGATGGCAGTGGCTGTGTATCAGGGACGTGAGAACATGCTGGGGGATGTAGCCGGCACACGGGCGGTTCATTGACTTGCGAGTAGGTCTCGCGGAGATAACGGCCCGTGTTGTTGCAGGTCATTAAGCGTGAGCCCCACGCACGTGGGGATGGACCGGCGCAGGAACGTGCCGCGCAGCTGGAAAGCGAGTGAGCCCCACGCACGTGGGGATGGACCGCGGCCCTGATGCAGACGTACCAGGGCCGCGACGTGAGCCCCACGCACGTGGGGATGGACCGAACCGACAGGACCGCAGCGCCGCCCGCGATCCGTGAGCCCCACGCACGTGGGGATGGACCGCGTTCGCGACCGGCAAGGGCAACGCAGACAAGGTGAGCCCCACGCACGTGGGGATGGACCGACCGCGACATCTGGGAGAACCTTGAATTCGTCGTGAGCCCCACGCACGTGGGGATGGACCGGAACGGCACGATTGACCTCCGCACGGGGCATCGTGAGCCCCACGCACGTGGGGATGGACCGGACGCCGCGCCCGGACGTCAGCTGACCGCGGCGTGAGCCCCACGCACGTGGGGATGGACCGCCCATCGGAGCAGCCCCGGCCCCCGCCGACCGTGAGCCCCACGCACGTGGGGATGGACCGTGACGAGCGAGTTCAGCGCGATCTCGCCCGAAGTGAGCCCCACGCACGTGGGGATGGACCGGGCTCGTGGCAGGTGTCGCAGTCGTCGCCGTCGTGAGCCCCACGCACGTGGGGATGGACCGGACCACCTGTGAGCACGAAGAACACGAAGACGGTGAGCCCCACGCACGTGGGGATGGACCGGGCGGCGTGCCACGGCAACCTCCCATGCTGTCGTGAGCCCCACGCACGTGGGGATGGACCGCTGAACCAGGAACGGCCCTGATGCTCGTGGACGTGAGCCCCACGCACGTGGGGATGGACCGAGCACTCCGGCGGCCACGGTGGGGATGATCGCGTGAGCCCCACGCACGTGGGGATGGACCGGAACCCTCATGCGCATTCCGAACAGCCTGCGTCGTGAGCCCCACGCACGTGGGGATGGACCGGCCGGTGCCGACTCCGTCCTGGGGCGCGAGCGGTGAGCCCCACGCACGTGGGGATGGACCGGAGAGGTACCACCATCATGACCGTTCGCGATCGTGAGCCCCACGCACGTGGGGATGGACCGGCGCGCCGTCTGCCGTGGCGCGATCGGACCGCGTGAGCCCCACGCACGTGGGGATGGACCGGCGCGCCGTCTGCCGTGGCGCGATCGGACCGCGTGAGCCCCACGCACGTGGGGATGGACCGTCGGCTTTCGAGGGCCTGATGATCGCCATTGGGTGAGCCCCACGCACGTGGGGATGGACCGCTGTCTCATGTCTCCGTGCCTCTAATCCGGGCGTGAGCCCCACGCACGTGGGGATGGACCGGAACACCCGTGGACACCACCACCACCCGCACCGTGAGCCCCACGCACGTGGGGATGGACCGCTCCGGGCGCGCTCCGCTTCCATGATGATCCGTGAGCCCCACGCACGTGGGGATGGACCGGGGCGCGAATGTCAAGTCATTGGGGCTGCCTCGTGAGCCCCACGCACGTGGGGATGGACCGCGCTCACATGAACGCTGACGCGATTTCCTCCCGTGAGCCCCACGCACGTGGGGATGGACCGTGGCGGGCGCACAGTCCGGTGGTGTGCGTCTTGTGAGCCCCACGCACGTGGGGATGGACCGCCAGACGAGACACGGCGCTCCTTCCTTGTGCTGTGAGCCCCACGCACGTGGGGATGGACCGGAACTCGGCGTGGTCGTGGTCGCGCTCTCCCAGTGAGCCCCACGCACGTGGGGATGGACCGAGCACATTTGGAGTGCTGCCGCTGATGTTGGGTGAGCCCCACGCACGTGGGGATGGACCGCCTCCGGGGACCGCATTTTTATCGCGATAGTGGTGAGCCCCACGCACGTGGGGATGGACCGGTACGGATGGTGCCCAGCTGTTCGACGGCCTCGTGAGCCCCACGCACGTGGGGATGGACCGCGCTGCTGCGGCACCTCGGTCGGCGTCATCAGTGAGCCCCACGCACGTGGGGATGGACCGGAGTGGATGACGACATCGACATCACCCTCGTCGTGAGCCCCACGCACGTGGGGATGGACCGCCCGGGCGGGGTATGGACCCGCGGCTCGGGAGGTGAGCCCCACGCACGTGGGGATGGACCGCAGGTCACGTGGCCGCAGGTGATCAAGCCGGAGTGAGCCCCACGCACGTGGGGATGGACCGTACATCGGTGCACGGATCTGCGAGTTCACGAAGTGAGCCTCACGCACGTGGGGATGGACCGATCCCCTTCCCCTCCTGGATCTGGCGGATGGTGGCGAGCCCCGCGCACGTGGGGACGGGCCGACACCGACGAGGCCGGGGCGTGGACGACACCCCCCGGCCTCTCGACCTCACCGGAGAACGTGACGCACGGCATCGACATCCGTGCGTCTGCCCGGCGGGGACCAGCCTGTCGCGTTACCGGTCCGGCCCCCAACCCTCCTCGGGCAGGTCGTCGAAGGGGCTCTCCTGCGCCCCGAACCCCGCTTCCGCGCCTTCGGCCCCCTCCGGGCTCCCGGCCGCTGGCTCCGGAGTCTCGGGGAGCCACTCCGGCGCCCTCTCCTCGACCTCTTCGACCTGCGCCGTCATCCGAATCAACTGGAGGCCGTCGAAGTCCAGCACCCTCCGGCGCCGCTCGCCCGCCGTGAGCACGACGTATCCCTGCTCGTTGTCCGCGGGGTGCAGGCACACGGCGGCTCCGTCCCCGACGGAGGCGCTCACCGCGGACCACAACTCCTGGCGAACCCGGGCGTTCATCGTGCCGACGTACAGCCCCGCGTCGGGTTCGGTCATCCACCGGGACAGGGCGCCGCGTACGCGATCCGGAACCGCGGTCGTGGCGATCACCACCATCGACCCCATCAGTCCCCCGTCCCCGCGTAGTTGACCCCTCCCGAGACCGCACCGGAGGACGGGTCCCACAGGTCGACCACCCGCCACCGACGCGACGCCGTCTCCGGCCCTTCGTCGTCCTCGTCCTGGAGGTCGGGATCGAGCAGTACCTGTATGTCCCGGACGATGTGCGGGATCATCTTGTACAGCCGCAGGTCCGTCCGAAGCTGGGTCCGGGCCCGACCCTCGGGGTTCTGCGCACCGTGCAGGGAGAACGCCAGCGGGATCGTGGTCCGGGCCTTGTACAGGTCGGCGATGTCGTAGACGAACGACTGCTGTTTTCCGGAGTGCACGAAGCCGAGGGCGGGGGAGCACCCCAGGTGTGCGATGACCGAGTGCACCACCCCGTACAGGGCGGCGTTCCCCGCCGACAGCGCCTTGTTCACGGGGTTCTGACCGTCCCAGTCGGCCGGATCGTAGTTGCGCTTGAACGGCTTCACCCCGTGTTTGGTCGCCAGGGTCCGGTACAGCGCCCTCATGCGCTGGCCCTCCAGGGCGCGCAGGCGCTCGATACCGATCCCGGCCTCTACCTCCTCCCCGAACCGCATCTCGTACATGCGCCGGGCCACGGCCATACGGGCCCGGTCGTCGGCGTAGGCCCGTACCTGCCGGTCCAGCCACGCGGTGGTGCGGCTCTCGGGCACCGTGCTCCCGTAGTGCAGGATGCCGCCCGATCCACAACAGACCACCGTCGTGCCGTGCCGCATGAACGTCGCCAGCGCCGGTGCGCTGATGGAGGTGCCCGGGCCGAGGAGGAGACACGCGAGGGACGCTGTGGGGATCTGTACCCGGTGCACGCTGCCCGCCCCGGCGGCGACCTCCGCGCACACCCCGGTGTCGGTCTGCACGATCCGACAGATGTCCGCGTACAGGAACGACAGGTTCTCCGACACCTTCGGCAACATCGCCAGGGTCGGCCGTGCCAGCTTCTTGGCCGCCCGGGGCTCACTCACGCCGGTCATCGGCCTCACCACTCCGCCGGGGCGAGGCTGAGCAGCCCGCAGCCGAACGACTTGCCCCGCCCCACGCCCTCCACCACGGCCTGGCGCACCGCGTCGGGGTCGGTGACCACCGCGTATCCGTCGAACCGGGTCATGTGCAGGCGTATCCCGCGCCTGCCGCTCCTACCCGGGTCCAGGGCCGGTCCCAGCCCGGCGCTCAGCACCTGGTGCGGCTCCAGTCCGTGGCGCTCGGCGCGGTCGAGCCACCATCGTTCGGCGTCCTCTCCGTGGAGCGGTCGTGTGTAGGCGCGCACGCCCGGCCGTGCGCGGTCACCGAGCCGCTCGGCGTTCTTCTCCGACTTGCCGAGCCTCTTGGAGGGGGCGGCGGCCAGCCGGTAGCGCACCTCCCGCCCCTTCTCCAGCCCGTCGAGGAACGGCGTCAGGTCGCGTTCGGCGGTCTGCCCGATGCCGTCGCCGACCCGGGTCAGGTCGAGCCGGTCCCGGCTCTGGACGAGCAGGAGCGGCCCGGCCGGGCCCTCGTCCACCCGGAAGAGCAGACCGGCGCGCTGCCTGGGAGAGGACACGGGTTCCTCTCCCAGGTGGGGTGCGGCCAGGCCGATGATCAGCCGGTGCAGTTCCCCGGCGTTGGCGAAGGCGGCCCGGGCCCGCCGCGCCGACAGGTCGGGGGTGATCTTCGTGAGCCAGGTCAACGATGCTCCTTGACGACGTAGTCCAACAGGCGTTCCTGGTACGCGCGGATGCTGGTCGCCACCAGTGCCGCGGGCACCGCGGTCCTCTCCACCCGCATCTCCCGGCTCGTGTACCGGCGGCGGGCCGAGGCGAAGGAGACGGGGACGTCGTTGAGGACGGCCCGGCCGTCGGCCTCACCGGGACAGACCTGCTCGGAGACCATGTCGACCTCGACGCTCTCCCGCCCCTCGGGGACACGGCGGTGGGGCAGCGGGACCGTGGTGCGCAGTTCGTGTTCGGGGTCGGGGACCCGGTCCCGCAACACCAGCAGAGGGTCGGGCACGAACGAGCGCCGCCCCAGGTAGGTCTGCCAGTGCGGGGACGACAGGGCGGGGCCGATGTCCTCGGCCCCGGGCCCGGTGACGGCCACGGTGAACACCGCGTCGGCCAGGTAGGCCCGCCGGGTGACGATGGTGGTCGCGCCCTCGGGGCGCCGCTTGCCCTCGGCGGTGGGCACCGTCCGCTCCCGGGGCAGGCCTCCGCCGATCGTGTGGAAGTCGCTCATGCGGACACCGGGCCGGTCGACGCGGACGAGCAGCCGCAACCCTTCGTAGCGTTCCAGGCTCTCCTCCCGCCCCACGCCCTGGGCCCCGGCGAACATGCCCACCAGGCCGGACCGGCTGGGAAAGGACAGGGTGTCGCGTTCACCGAACACGCTGTGCTCGCCCCAGCTCTGCATCGGTCCGGCCAGGCGGAGCAGGAGACCGGTCACGACCCGTCCCCGGGGTAGGCGGCGGTCACGGAGGCCTCGACCAGCTCGGGGTAGCTCGTCAGGCGCTCGCCGAGGTGGTCGACCGGTTTGTCGTCGACCCCGGCGTGGATGGAGGACAGGACGGTTCCGGGCCACCAGAGCTGGCCGAGCCGCCCGGCGTACTCGCTCAGCCGCGACACCGAGGCGGGCGCGTACCCCTCCGCGCCGCGCACCGACGCCTCGAACGCGGGCGCGTACGACACCGGTCGGTCCGACCTCACCGCCACGTGGGCCAGGTCGGGCAGGGTCATCGCCGCCGTCGCGTTCTGCTTGCCCGAGGGGACGGTGTCCAGGAAGGCGCGCAGGAACTCCGACACCAGCTCGCGGGCGGCCACGGTGTCCCCGTCGAGGTTGCGCAGCAGCCCGGCCAGGTCGATGTTGGCGTACCGGTAGAACGTGCCGGTGCTGAACTGGCCGACGTTCATGTGGCCGCTGCCGTGGTCGTCCTGCTTGGGGACGTCGTCGACCGCGGTGAAGAAGTCCGCCTGCACGCTGGTGCCGTGGGTGGTGAAGGAGTGCGCGAACTGCACGGCCCCGTCCACCTCGGTGGAGGGGATCTCGGCGAGCATGCGGCCGAACAGGTTCACGGTGGCGTTGCGCGAGCGCAGCACCGCCACGACGTCGTCGGCGGGCAGGACCCCCTTGGGGGTCTTCTTGGCGGACTCCTTGGCCACGGCCTCACGGTGCTCGTCGGCGATGGCGGCCAGGGCGTCGATCGCGGAGACGGGGAGGTAGAAGAGCACGGAGGTCGACTGCGACTCCCCCTCCTTCTCCTTCTCCAGCTTGATCCCGTTCTTGGCCGCGGACAGGACGACCTGACGGCCTCCCTGCTCGGCGAGGTCGGGCTCCCAGCCGAGAGCGGTGAGTCGTCGGGCGATCTCTCCGACGATACGGCGCGTACGGACCGCCGGGTCGCCCAGGCGCTCCTCGACCCGGTGCCGGACGGAGCGCTTCCAGCTCTGACTGGAGACGCGGGTGCGCTCGGTTCCGCCGTAGACGAGGGTCTTGGGAGAACCCAGGTCGTCGCGGTTGATGTTGGAGTAGGGGAGCGTGTGCAGGACGTGAACGTCCAGGAAGGCGGGGGTGCTCATGCGGTGTGGTCCTCGGAATCGTCGTCGGTGTCGTTCTGGGCCCGGGGCTCGTCGCGCCCGGCCCTCTCGGTCTCGATGGTGCGGTGGTAGGACTGCACCCACTCCTTGGCCACGGCGTCCCGGTCGGCGCCCCACCGGGACAGGTCCAGGGCCAGACGTCCCCAGTCGAGGGTGACGCCCTTGTCGCAGGCGTGCAGGACCAGGCGGGGGAGCTGTGCGTGTACCCCGTCCACGGACTGACGGCACAGCAGGTGGAGGCGCTCCTCGGTGGTGTCCGCGTTGAGCCGCCCCCGGGTGACGGCCTCGCCGAGGACGGCCCCGAGGTTGGAACGCCTCCTCAGCGGGTCGGCGGGCCGCCGTTCCGCGTCCGTACCGGGGGTGTCCCGGTCGGTGTCGGAGGCGGTCTGGTCGGTGCCGGACGTGGCCTGGTCGGGGTCGGACGCGGCCTGCGGGGCCTGCCCGGCGGAGCCCCCTGCGGACTCCACGGTCGACTCTTGGCCGGACTCGGAGTCCTCCACACCGGTCTCCACACCCGTCCGGTCGCGCGCCTGACGGGGTTGGGCGGCGATCATCGCGGCCACCCCGTAGAAGGCGCGCTCCACGTCCGCCTCGTGGAACCGCCACCGGGCCCGGTCGTCGTCCTCGATGGAGGTGAGCAGTCGGTCCAGGTAGCGGGCCACGAAACCGTGGACCGGCAGGACGGCCGGGTCGTCGCCCCGTTTGCCGCTCGCCCTGCGCAGCACGGCCCGCACGGCGGGCTCGTTGCGCACCCGCTCCTCGAGGTGGTCCGCCATCCGGTCGGCGGCGCGGAGAACGTGCCGATCCGTCACCGGCTCCTTCTCCCGCCCCTTCTTCCGTTCCCTCTCCTGCGTCTTCGTCTCGATCATGTGTCGCCTCCTTGGTCGGTGCGGCGGCCGGGCCGCCTCGGGAACAGTGGTCGCCGGTGCCGTTCCACGACCGCGGCGACACGGGGGCGGGAACAGTAGGGCCCGGTCACCTCGTCGTAGGAGGCCAGCGCCAGACGGGAGAAGACGGTGCCGGGGCCCTTGGCGTCGGCGTCCATGGCGATCCGCCAGAACTCCCTCTCGGCCTCCGCCCAGTACCGGGACAGCCCGCGCCGCAGCCAGGGGCCGGTCCCGGTATCGGTCCGCCCGGAGCCGCCGCTCGGGCTGTTCCCCTCCTTCCAGGCCTCGGTGAGGGCCTTCTTGAGCCGCGACCCCAGGGACTCGGCCGAGCGGCGTGCGAGCCGAATCCGGGTGCGCGCCGCGACGGCCTCCTCGGAGGGGTCGGCGGAGTCCTCGAGCCAGCGAAGGACCGCCGGCGTGGTGGTGGTGAACCACTGCCGGTCCCGGGTCTGCCCGTCCTGGTCGAAGCCGAAGGCCCGCAGCCGCAACGCGCGGTACAGGTCGCCGGGCAGGTGGCTCATGCTGGTGAGGTGGCCGAGGAGCTCGGGCCGGAAGCGTTCCTGGGTGTCCTCCGACAGAAGCGAGTCCAGGTCGCGCCAGACCGCGCGCGTGGCGTCGGCGGGGCGGGCGTACCGCTGCCCCTTCTTGCTCAACAGGTGGATGAGGTAGGGGTCGGTGGGCGGGACCGGGCGGTCCCGCCGGGCCCAGGTGACGTAGGCGTCGACGACCTTGTCGCCGCCCGGGCCGGGTACCAGCAGGACCGCGTGAGAGGCCTGGTTCAGCAGGGTTCCGGCCAGTCCGGTGGACTCCTGGGGCGCCCCCAGCGGATCGGGCGGGGTGTCGCGCTCCCACGGCGCGGGTTCGACGTCCCCGGCCTCATCCTCGCTGTCCCCGTCGAAGGGGATGTTCACGACCAGGCTCTCGAACAGGGTCCGCCCCAACGGGTGGAAGGACACCGTCCCGCGCAGGGGCCCCGCGGTGCTGTTGGCCTCGGAACGACCGTCGACCGTGCGCGAGGTGCAGCGCCCGGAGGGGCCGTACCCTAGGGTGGCCAGCAGGTGCCAGGCGGCCTCGTCGGGAGGAAGGGGCACCGGGGCCAGGTCGTGGTGGTGGCCGCCCAGCCACACCTGGTTCTGACCAGCGGTGCGGCCCCAGGCGAGCTTGTTCACCCCCGAGGCCTTGGCGCACTGCTGACTCAGGCGCGGGTCCTGACACCAGGGATGTTCGGGGTGGAACAGGTCGAAGCGGCCAGGCAGGGAGGAGAAGTAGGCCTCCACCCGGTCCGGGTCGAACGCGCCCGCGTCCAGGACCCGGCGGCGCGCCCGGTACCAGTCGCCGACATCGTCGGCGAGGTCCAGACCGGTGACACGGGCCGCCACCAGGGTCAGCACCCGCCACAGCTGGGCGGAGGCGGGCGGAATCGGCAGTTCGATGTCGGAGAACTCGTGGGCGCGCGACAGCAGTTCCCGGAGCCCGACGGCGGGTGCGGGCGTCCCGTCCGCCGCGCGCACCGGTAGCCAGGGCCGCTCGGCCAGGTCGTATGAGGGGGTCACCGTCACTCCGTGGAAGGTCGGCCGGACGAAGGGTCCGGGTCAGGGTCAGGCACGTTCTTCGAGGCCGTTGTCGGGATGGAGGTAGAGGCGTCTGTCGCCGAGGGCGGCCTCCCCCGTCGTGCCGCCGCGGACCGGGTGGACCAGGAGCACCAGGTCGTGCAGGTGGAAGTTGAGCTCCCAGCCCTGCGGAACCCGGTTGGCCTCGGCCAGCGGCGGCTGGGTGTTGCGGTCGGCGCGCAGGGGGATGGTGCGGGCCATCACCGAACGCAGGTCGTCCCCGGACATCCGTCCCTTGGAGTCGGTGGCGGGCAGGGGTCGGGTCAGGTCCTCGTCCAGCCACAGGCGGCCCCGAGCGTCGCCGTAGCAGCACAGGACCCGTACCGAGTCGGCACCGAACCGTGTGGCCAGGAAGTGTTCACCGATCTCGAAGTCGGCCCGGGTGAGCCGAGACAGGTCCCCGTGAACCTCCCGGCTGCTGGGGATGACCGCGTTGCGTCCGTGTGTGCGCAGCGCCAACTCCTCGCCGATCCGCGTGAGGTCCGCGGTGACGTCCTCGATGAGGGTCGGATCGTCGTACAGGTCGTCCACCAGGGACTGGATGTCCTCCGGAATCCTCACGCGGGCGCCCTCCCTGCGGGCCAGCAGTGTGTGCGTGCGCATCAGCAGGGACGGGGTGTACACGTACTGCCAGGAACGGGGGACGTGTCGCGAGCTCTGCTCCTCCCGCGGGACCAGGACCGCCATCCGCGGCTCCGTGGCCCAGGCCGGGCGTGTGACGATCCTCAGGTGCTCGTGCCGCCAGCAGCGGCCCGCGCGCTGCAACAGCAGACCGACGGGGGCCAGGTCGGTGACGAGCAGGTCCAGGTCGAGATCGAGGGACTGCTCGATGACCTGGGTGGCCACGATGACGGCCCGCGTGGGTCGGTCGCCGTTCTCGGCCCCCTTCCTGCCCAGTCTGCGCGTGAGTTCCGCAGTGATGCGGGTCCTCTGCTCCTGGGGGAAGCGGGCGTGCAGGAGGAACAGCTCCGGAGGGTCGTCCAGAGCGGCGAACCACGCGGCCAACAGGTCCCTGGTCTGCTGGGACTCGGCGACGGTGGTGCAGATGACCGCGGCGCACCCGCCCTCGGCGACCAGCGGGGCCAGGAGGTCGCGGAGCGCCCGCTCCCGATCGGGACGCCGATCCTTGAGGGGGACGGGGACCAGATCGACCCTCAGGGGGTTTCGCTCCGTGGTCGCGAAGGGTTCGGGCTGGGTGGTGACCTTTCCGCTGTCGGGGTGGACGTGCAGCCAACCCGGGTACTGGATCTTCTCCACGAACGCGGGCGCGGAACGCTTCACCCTGCCCTTGGAACCGGTGACGTAGGCCTTCACCAACGAGTTCGCCACCGAGTGGTGCAGGGTGGCGGACAGCAGGACCACCGGGACGCGGTAGACGCCGAGCCAGTGCAGCAGACGCTCCAGCAGGATCTGCATGTAGGGGTCCGTCGAGTGCACCTCGTCCACGATCACGACCTTCCCCGCCAGGCCGAACATACGGACGGCGTTGTGCCGCGAGGGCAGCACCGCCATGAGGGCCTGGTCGATGGTGCCGGTCGCCCAGGAGGCGAGCAGGCCGCGCTTGGCCCTCATGAGCCAGCTCGTGGGGGCGAGGTCGTCGGCGCGGGACAGCTCCTGGTCGGTGGGTGCGTACTCGGGGTTCAGCCAGGCCATGGAGTGCAGGAGCGTCAGGGGCGACCTGACCTCTGAGCGGCCTCGCGCGTACGCCCTCAGGCGGCCGTACATCTGGTCCGCGGTGGCCATGGTCGGTAGGGCCAGGAAGCGGCCGTCGTGCCCGGTCGCCGCGCCCAACAGGTCCGCTGCGTACAGGGCGGCCTCCGTCTTTCCCTCACCCGGGGGAGCGGTGATGAGCACCAGTCCTCCCTCGGCGCACAGGTCGGGGAGGTGGCGGGCCAGGGAACTCTGGAGACCGTTGGGGGTGAACCCCGGGAAGGACTCGGTGAACGAGGCGGGGGAGACGGTGAGGCGGTGCAGCCCCGCCTCCCGCACCAGGTCGGCGATTCTCGCGGCGGAGGCCTGGACGTGAGCCAGGAGGGCTGAGCGCCCACCGTCGCCGGGAGGGGTCCTGAGCCGGTCGAGGAGGAAGTGCTCCTGACTGACCAGCCAGTCGGCGAGAATGACCAGGCCACAGACCAGCGGGGCGGCTGCGGTCTCGAAGCGGGCGGGCGGTTCTGGGGAACCGGCCGCCTCGTGGACGATTCGGGTCGCGTCCTCGCGTTGCTTCTGCCAGGCATCGTTCTGGAAGCGGGGCGTCGTGTACTGGTCGAGGGGGTCCGGATAGATCCCGTGGTGGCCGCCCAGGAGCTGCGCCACCAGGTGGGCGGTGAATCCGTGGTCGTCGTCGTAACCGAGGGCGCCGAGCGCGGTGACCAGCCACTGGTGGGTGACGGAGGCGTGGCCGGACTGATCCCCGGGATGCGGGTAGGCGGGGTAGGCGGACAGGTCGAGGTCGATCTGTTCCTGGAACTCGCGGATGAGCTTGCCGACGTCGTGGCACCCGGCCCAGAAGGCGACCAGAGCGCGGGCATGGGTATCGTCCGTGCCCAGGCCCGCGGAGATTCGACGCTTCAGGCCGTCGGACAGGACGACGTCCCACAGAACGAGCGCGGCGGCGGTGGCGTCGAGGGCGTGGAGGACGTACGGGTACCGGTGGCCGTTCAGGTGGCGGGCCTTGGCCCACAGGTCGAGATCGATGCGCGGGTGCGCATCATCGGGGTCGGGGAGGGGAGGGGGGTCGGCTGTCATTCCGAGAGTGCTCCAAGGGGCGTGAGAGCATCAGATGAGGCAAAGTTAGCGTTGGCGGGTGACAGTCGGTGGGGTTTTCGTGAGGGTTGGCCGGGGTCGGCCACTACTTAACCGGCCGGTAGGTCTCGTGGAGATAACGGCCTGTGTTGTCGCAGGTCATTAAGTGCGAGCCCCACGCACGTGGGGATGGACCGTCGTCCAGGATCTGGAACGGGGTGCGGCCGCCGCGAGCCCCACGCACGTGGGGATGGACCGGCCTAGGCCAACAGCATGTCCAACGCGGACTCGCGAGCCCCACGCACGTGGGGATGGACCGGATCTCGTCCGGGGCCTGGCCGGTGAGGTCGAGCGAGCCCCACGCACGTGGGGATGGACCGGCCCTCTTCCATGGGGTGCCGTGGCGGTAGCGGCGAGCCCCACGCACGTGGGGATGGACCGCGATCATCGCGCCTTCTGGGACAACCACACCTGCGAGCCCCACGCACGTGGGGATGGACCGATGACGTTCTCCATGCGGGTCTCCAGTTCTCCGCGAGCCCCACGCACGTGGGGATGGACCGGCCACCCGCAGCGTTCAGCGCGAGTACGGCGTGCGAGCCCCACGCACGTGGGGATGGACCGACACGATGCAGACCACCGGGCGCATCGTGCCAGCGAGCCCCACGCCCGTGGGGATGGACCGCCCTCGCCCGCGAACACCTCGCAGGACGCCCCGCCCGCGGCCCCAAGCCGAAGAAGTCCACGCCGGCCTCCCTCTCCCCCGCTGCGGAACTGAAGCAGTGGGCAGAGCGCCGCAACGATGGGACGATCACTGATGAGGAGTTCGAGGCGAAGAAGCGGCAGCTGCTCGGGCTGTGATTCGCGGTTCCACCACGGTGCGTGACCGGCCGTCACTAGAATTCGGCCATGCAACCAACGGAGAATCCCCCCGTGTTCCCCGAGCAGACCGAGAACACCAAGCTGGGCTACGCACAGGCGACCGTGTGGGGAAGCATCCTCTTCCTCCTCTTCATCCCTGACACTCCGCCTGGGAACCTGATGGCCGTGCTCGCGGTCATGTCGTTGCTGTGTTCCTGCCGTGGTTTCCTCCTGGACCACCGCATCAAAAAGAAGACGCAGCGATGGCGCGACCAGATGGAGATGATCGAACTGTTCAAGTCCGCCGGGGCGGGCACCAACAACACGATCACCGGGCCGTTCACGGGGACGGCAGTTATGGGTGGTCAGTTCCACGGAGGTGTGCACGTGTCCTCCTCTATCTCGGAACGCTGACGGAGGGGCGCGGTTCGTGGAGTTCAATGCTGAGAATCCGGCGTTCGGTGTCCGCGTGAAGTGAGCCCCACGCACGTGGGGATGGGCCGGACTGAGCCTCCAGTGTGAGTTCGCGCAGGACGTGAGCCCCACGCACGTGGGGATGGGCCAGCGAGAGCTGTCCCCGATGAGAAGAGCGCATCCGCAGGTGCGCCCTCGTGCTGGCGCCACCCCCGAAGGAGAAGAACACGTGAGCGAACCTCTGATCTGGTTGCGCGGTGTCCTAGCCGGGATCGGTCCGATCCGGCCCGATCCGGCCCGATCTGGTCGAACGGTACTGGCGGTGGGAGCAGGAGATTCCCACGATCGTCGGCTACAACCGGCGGACGCCGCAGCCGCTCCAGGTCACTCAACACATCCTTGTCGACGGTTACGATCGGGCCTCGGACCACGAACTCCGCTTCACCATCTACGACCTCACCGGTCAGGAGCCAACACCGGTCGGGATCGCCAAGGTGTATACCGACCAGCCGCGCGGCAATGGCGAGTACGTCGTGGCGATGGGTGAAGGCCGCGGTCGAGGGGTGGGTTCGGAGGCGACGTGGCTGGTCCTGGACTACGCGTTCCATGTCACCAACCTGCGTTGCGTGTACCTGACGGTCCTCGAACCGAACACGGGGGCGATCCGGGCGTACGAGAAGGCGGGGTTCAAACGTCAGGGTGTGCGCCGCAACTCCAACCGCTGGTTGGGGGAGACGGTGAACGAGGTGCTGATGGACGCGATCCCGGAGGAGTTCGAGGGGACGTCACTGGTGAAACAGCAGTTGTTCGGGTGAACCCGCCACTTGTTCGCGGTCTGGCGAGCTTCGACCGTCGGGCTGGTGGTCCGTGTCGTGACACCGGCCCCGGGTCGATGACCTGGCGAACCCCGGGGCTACGCGTGTGTCTGCCCGGAGGTCATGTCCAGACGCCTAGACTCGACACATGGACGCACGCGAAACCCTCGTACACCTGCGCACACTCCCCACCACCCTCCCGGGCGTACTCGCCGAAGAGCCCGACCCTCTCACCCGAGCGCAACTCGTCGGGGACCTTCTGGCCGCTCTCGCCGACATCGAGATGGCCCTGAAGGCCGTCCGTCAGCCTGCCGTCGCCGAACTCCGGGATCAGGGGCGGACGGTGCGTGCGATCGCCGCCGAGCTGGGTATCAGTCCGGCCCGCGTGGACCAGATCGCCAAGGGCAAGCGGGCATGAGGAGTCGCACCCGGTAAGGAGGGGAGGGCGTTACCGAGTCAGCGTCAGCGCCGCGCCGTGAGCCCCACTGGGGGACGGATCGGTCGCCGACCGCTCCCTCGATGCCGGGCGCCAGTGACCCCCCATGCCGTGGGTTGGGCCCCTGCCGAAACTCCTAGGATCTCCCCATGGACGAGGACCTGAAACGAGCCCGACGAACAACCGGACTGTTGGTGACCTCCACCGGGATGACCCTCATCGCCCTGGGCTCGGCCACGGTGACCGTGGGCGCTTTCTGGGTGCTCTGGGTGATGTGGGCCGTCTGGGTGGTCTTGGCCGGTGTGACGGTGTGGTCGGTGGTCACGGTGAACCGGCTTTCCGACAGTGAGGGGTGACCCGCCTTCCCGGGTTCCGCGCGCCGGCTGGATCGCGCCTTCGCTGGGAGGGGCGCCTCGGGCGTCTGGGCCCTGCGGTCGGCTCCCACCGGCCAGCTACAGGGCGTTCCCGTGCCTGTGGGTCTTGCCGGGACGAACCCGGGGCAACAGGATGGTGGCCGTGTGCGCGGCCCGGCTTCCTCCGGGCCGCACCGACGGGAAGAGACCAGGTGCCATGACCGCAGTGACGACCTCCAGCCGCGTGGACGACCTCCTTCACCGGAGCGCCGTCCGATCTCCGGGTAACACCGCGCTCGTCTTCGCCGACCGAGAGTGGACCTACGCGGAGCTCGACGACGCCGTGACCCGGGCCGCCGCGCGCCTCCTGGCCACGGGAGCCGTCAAGGGCGACCGGGTCGCGGCCTACGGGAGGAACTCCGACGCCTATCTGATCGGGTTCTTGGCCTGCGCCCGCGCCGGGCTCGTGCACGTGCCCATCAACTTCGCTCTCCAGGGGGCCGAACTCGCCTACCTGCTGGAACAGTCCGGCAGCACGGTGGCCCTGGTCGACCCGGCGCTGCGGTCGGCCGTGGACGCCCTGCGCACCGAGACCGGCGTGGAGCAGGTGCTGGAGCTGCGGGACGCCCCGGGGTCGCTGTTGGAGGTGGCGTCGCGGGGTCCGGTGCCCGCGCTGGACACGGACGTGGCCGACACCGACCTGGTGCAGCTCCTGTACACCTCGGGCACCACGTCGAGGCCCAAGGGCGCCATGATGACGCACCGTGCCCTGGTGCACGAGTACCTGTCGTGCCTGGTGGGGCTGGACCTGGACGCCGGTGACAACCCCCTGCACGCGATGCCCCTCTATCATTCGGCGCAGCTTCACGTCTTTCTGATGCCGTGGCTGTCGCTGGGCGCCCGCAACACCCTGGTGGAGGCGCCCGACCCCCAGGACCTGTTGCGGCGGATCGAGGCCGACGGGCACGGGGCCTTCTTCGCCGCCCCGACCCTGTGGGTGGCGATGGCCAACCACCCCTCGTTCGACGACCACGACCTGACCAGCCTGCGCAAGGCCTACTACGGCGCCTCGATCATGCCCGGGCCGGTCCTGGACCGTCTCCGCGCCGCCCTGCCGGACCTGGGCTTCTACAACTGCTTCGGGCAGTTACAGAAACTACCCTCAGGGAGCCATCAGACCACATCAGCCGATCTGTGAAACCCCAGTAAGGCCAGGGCTTTAGGCCACTCTA
>NZ_JBEYHA010000056.1:0-35090 GCF_040635075.1 Nocardiopsis sp. NPDC007018 | reverse complement strand
CGTACAGTTCTACTGCTCAGGAGTGTGTCGACGTCTGTCGGGTCCACCTCCGTGCGGGGGAAGGGTCAGGGACGAGGAACGCGCGGACTAGTCCACGAGACGCAGGACGCCGTAGTTGAACCCCTTGCGCCGGTAGACGACGCTCGGGGCGTCCTTGACCTCGTCATGGAAGAGGTAGAAGTCGTGGCCGACGAGTTCCATCTCCATCAACGCCTGGTCGATGCTCATCGGCTTGGCCCGGTGGAACTTCTCCCGCACGACCACGGGGGTCTCCCCCTGGGTGTCGAGTTCCACGAACTCGTCCGTGAAGCGGCCGTCGAGCTCCACGCCGTCGATCGCGTCCTCACCGCCTCGCTGGGCCGGGGGGGCCTTGGTGGCGGTTGCCGTGGTCGAGGGCAGGTCTCCGGGGAGGTGGGCCGTGGCTGCCGCGACGGAGACGGGAGTGTGGTTTCCGCGGTGCACCTTGCGGCGGTCAGCGGACTTGCGGAGGCGGGCCTCGATCTTGTCGATCGCGAGGTCGAGAGCGCCGTGACGGTCCACCGAAGCGGCCTCACTGCGGATGACCGGGCCGTCGGAGTGGATGGTCAGTTCAACCCGCTCGCGGACGTCGGCGAGCTTGGGGTTGCGCTCCTGGGACACCTCCACATCGACGCTCATGCCCTTGCGCTCCCACTTGGAGAGCCTGTCGAGCTTGTTCTCGACGTGCTGTCGGAACTTCTCACTCACACCAGTGCGTCGACCTTTGACGATGATGTCCATAGGACCCCCTTCATCGCGTGGCCGCCGTGAAGGCGACGGCCAGGCTGGCTCTGCTCCCCTTCCGCTGGGGAAGGGGTGTGACGCGTCAGCCCTCCTTCCCTTCGTGCCCCGCTTCCTAGAGGGGCACCTCTCGGTTGGAAGTGCGTATACCCATCCGAGGCAGGGTCATCACGTGCACCAGGGGCCCGATTAACCGAGGACCTCGGATGGGAAAGAAGGACATGTGACCCGATCGGGGCGTGTCGCCCACCAGCCGGTGAACACCGGACGGGTCGGTCGGGGCCCGGTGAGCTCCGGTGACGGAGGGGGCCGAGGGGACGTCGGAGAACCGTGTGGGGGTCCGCGCCCCCGGAGTTCGCACCCCGGGCACGACGAACCCCCCAACGTCGGTATGCCACCCGTCCGGCCGACCTGGTCTTCGTCCCCACATCCGCCTGCTGAGAGTGTCGCCGCTCTTGTACGCGACTACTGCTCTTCTCCCGGTCATGAGGGACATCGGGACCCTCAGCGGGGCAGGGCTTACCTCTAAGGCGCACCGTGATCGGTCGACGAAAAGTCGCCTTACGTGGGCCGTTTCGCCTGCGCCTGGCATCGGCTTGCCGGAGCTGCTCCACGGTCTTCCCGGGAGCTCTGAGTATCCGGCGCAACCACGGACCCGGACGGGTGCCATACCTGGACCGTAACCTGTCCCAGCGCGGATGTCAGGTAGCGAACGGGGTACCAAGCGGTCGACAAGCGCCGCAAACCCTTGTGAACAGGCATGTTTCGCCCGATCAGGGGGGTTTGTAAAACCTTCTTTCAGGACGCTCCCGGGAGGCCTCGGGAGGTGTGGGGCGGTCCCGTTCGGCGAGAACCAGGGCTCCCACCACCCTCGCGCCCTCCGCGCGCAGGGCTCGGGCGGCCTCCTCCAGCGTCGCCCCCGTGGTGAGCACGTCGTCCACCACGACCACACGGCGGCCCCGGAGCCCTCCCGTCGCCGGACCCGGCCCCCCGCGCCGCCGGGAGCGCGGGGCCGCGCGCGCGGGCGGAGCGGCGGTGAGGACCCCCACCCGGTTGACCAGGCGTCGCGCGCGGCACAGACCCGTCTGTGGGCGGGCGCGGACACGGTAGCGCAGCACCGGCGCGACCCCCGCGGTGCCGCCGTCGCCGATCGCGTGGGCGCAGGCGCGGGCCAGTCTCCAGGCGGCGCCTGAACGGGACGGTGCGCGACCCCGTCCCGGAACCGGCACCAGGAGCGTGTCGGGCGCGGCCCAACCGGAGGCGCGGTAGGCGGCGGCCAGCCGCGCCCCGAGCGGGGCGTCCAGCTCGTGCCGTCCGCCGTGCTTGAAGGCGAGCAGGACACGGCGGTGGCGACCGGCGTACGTGCCGACCGCCCACACCGGGGGGCAGCGTGCGCGCCCGGGAGCCCGGTGCGGGCGGTGCCCGGTGAGGCCGAGGCAGCGCGCGCACAGCGGGTGGTCCGGGCCGCCGCAGCCCGCGCAGTCCCGTGGGGCCAGGAGTTCGAGGAGGGGTTCCAGGAGTGAGGCGAGCAGCCGGAGCACGCGAAGGAGCGCGTCCGGCCGACGCCGGGAGGCGGGGGCTCCGGTGGGGTTCACTCCTCCAGGTTGGGCGACGCGGACGCGATGCGCCAGAGGACGCGGGGACCTGTGGACAACGCCTCCGCGCGAGGTCGGAGCGGCGAGAGGAGGGCGAACCTCTGCCAACCGTGGGGAGGGCCGGGCGGGACGGCCGTCCGCCCGCGAGCCCGCCACACGGAGATCCCAGCGACGCGGCGCGCGCGGGCCGGGCCCCCCGGAACGACCACCGGAGGGTCGGCGCCGGGTGCGCCGGCGGCACCGTCACCGCCGGAGCGGTCGCGGGGCGGGTTCGGGCCACACGGGCGCTCGAGCCCCCACGAGGGTAGGACCCGGGTCCCGGCCGGTCAGCCCGGGAAGGTCGGCGACCCGCCCTCCACCACGTTCTGCCAGTTCAGGGGGTCGTTGGACACCCAGATATTGCCGTCGTCGGCCCCCACCAGCAGCGGCTGTCCGGGGGCTCCGGAGATGGTGATCATGCCGGCGACCGGCGCACCCGCGCTGGCCGCGGGCGTCCCGCCGTCCAGGGACACCAGCAGCGCCTGGGGTGTCCCCCCGTCGCGGCTTCCCACGACCACCAGCTGGTCGCTGGAGCGCCACGAGATGCTGGTGACGTCCTCCAGCTCCTGGTCGGCGAGTCCGATGAAGGCCCCCACCGAGACCCGGCCGTCCTCACCCTCGACGACCCGCCCGACCTGGAGCGAGCGCTCCCCGTCCCGTTCGGTGACCACCGCCGCCCGGGCCCCGTCGCGGGAGATCCTGAAGTGCACCAGCGAGTGGTCGCGCAGGCCCCGCAGCTCGGCCTGGACCACCTCCTCGCCGTCGCGCAGCAGCCAGAGGGCGGTGTCGCCGGGAGCGGGCGGTTCCTCCTCGGCCAGCCCCGCGGCCCCGGTCTCCTCGTCGGCGCGCGCCGTGTCGTCGCCGGACCCCTCGTCCGCGTCCTCGTCGTCGGACTCGCGCGCGTCCCGGGTCTCCTCGACGACCCAGAGGTTGCCGTTCACGTCCCAGGACAGGTCGGTGAACATACCGTCCCCGAGCACCTCGCGCGTGTGCGCTCCGGCGCTGGTGAAGCTGGTGACGACCTCGCGCCCGCCCAGGGTGATACCCGCGACGGTGCTCTGGTCGAGTGAGACCGCGAACCGGTCCAGCTGCACCTCTCCCGCGCCCAGCGGTCCCTGGACCCGTTCGGCGCTGTTGAAGTCGTCGGCGTCCCAGTCGGGCGCCGACCACAACTGGCCCTCGTGCGTGTAGTAGGCGTGGATTCCGGCGAGGGTGGCGCCGGGGCTGACCCGCGTCCAGTAGTCGCTGCCCGGCCGGGGACGGTCGGAGCTGTCGCCGTCGGACTGCGGGAAGCTCACCTCGTCGCCGTTGATCCGGAGGGTGAACTCCTGGATCTCCGGGAGCTGGCGCAGGGTCCAGGCGATCTGCGCGCCCATGCCGTACTCGTCCGCCTCCTCGCGGGTGGTGACGCCGATGATCGCGCGTTCGCCGTCGATCTCCAGCCTCGGGGAGGCCTCCTCGGGGAAGGCGGAGAGCACGGCCGGGTCCAGCCAGTCGGTGGGGCCGCCGATGAGCTTGCGGAGCAGGCGTTCGGCCAGCTGGTCGGTGCTCACCGGAAGGTAGACCGGGTCGGGGACCAGCGCGGTCGCGGCCGGGTTGAAGAAGTACAGGTTGAACGGACGGTAGGTGCGTTCGACGTCGAGCTGGCTGAGGATGATCTCGTCGGGCAGGTCCCGGATACGCCACTCGCCGTCGGGGTCCTCGCCCTCCCTGGCGAGGGTGAAGGTCTCCTCCACCATCGAGCCCGCCTCGGCGGGGACGTACTTGCCGCTCTGGTCGATACTGGCGATCTCGTTGCTGCGGATGCGCACGGTGGCGGTGAGCCCGTCCGCGGCGATCTCGGAGTCCATGTCCACAGCCTCCAGGTCGGAGAAGACCCGGACGGCGGCGTCGGGGGTCCACTCCTCGCTCCGCTCGGGGAGCATGTAACTGCGGGCGGCCTTGTGGTCCTCCTCGAAGCTGCCGAGGTCCTTCAGGAAGCCGTTGATGAGTCCTTCGGGCGCCACACCGGGCTGGGGGCCCGCGGGTAGGAGCCGCACGTAGCCACCGTAGGGGTCACCGGAGCCGTCGCCGCCCTCGCTCGGGACGACGGGGCCGGTCATGGGAACGCTCGCGCAGGCCGCCAGGGACACGCACGCGAGCGTTCCGGCCGCAATGGTGCGCACGACCCGCCTCAGGCGTCCGGGGCTCTCCACGTGGCTCACAGCGCCTCCTCGTCGTCGGGTCCGAACCGGCCCCTCTCCATGCCTCGGACCTCCTCGGTCCCGTTGGAGTCCGCGCCGTTCCCGTCCTTGTCGACGAAGGGCGGGAAGGCGCGGCCCAGGGCGATCTCCGGCGGCACCAGCGGCAGCGGCGAACCGCGCAGCTCCGCGCCGGACCGGCGGGGCAGGGAGAGCCGGAACTGCGACCCCTGCCCGGGCAGGCCCCACGCCTGGAGCCAGCCGCCATGCAGGGTCGCGTCCTCCTTGGCGATGGACAGGCCCAGACCGGTCCCCCCGGTGGTGCGCACCCGCGAGTAGTCGGCCCGCCAGAAGCGGTCGAAGCACAGGTGCTCCTCGCCCTCCTTGAGCCCCACCCCGTAGTCGCGCACGGCCACGGCGACGGCGTCCCGGTCGCCCGCCGCTGCGACCACCACGTCGCGCCCCTCGCTGTGCTCGATGGCGTTGACCACCAGGTTGCGCAGGATGCGGTTGATCCGTCGGGTGTCGAACTCGGCGACCACCGGGTCCGCGGGCAGGCGCAGGATCACCTTGATGCCCCGGCGCTCGGCGATCTGCTCGGCGTCGCCCACCGCCTTCATCACCGAGTCACGGATGTCCGACGACTCGATGCCGAGGGTCGCGGCCCCGGCGTCGTGGCGGCTGATCTCCAACAGGTCGGCGAGGAGTTCCTCGAACCGCTCCACCTGGCTCTGGAGCAGCTCCACGGACCGGCGGTGGGAGGCGTCCAGCTCCTCGCGGTCGTCGAACAGCAGGTCACCGGCCATACGGATGGTGGTGAGCGGTGTGCGCAGCTCGTGCGAGACGTCCGAGACGAACTGGCGCTGGAGCTTCGACAGCTCCTCCAGCTCCTGGATCTTCTCCTGGAGGTTGCCCGCCATGTCGTTGAAGGACACCGCGAGCCGCGCGAGGTCGTCCTCGCCGCGCACCGTCATGCGTTCGGTGAGGTCGCCCGCGGCGAGCCGCTCGGCCGACTGGGCCGCGGAGCGCACCGGGTTGACCACCTGCCGGGTGATGGTGAACGCGATGAGCCCGAGAAGGATCACCAGCAGCACCGCGACCAGGGCGACCGTGCCCTGCACCAGGTCCAGGATCTCCTGTTCGTGCTGGAGCGGGAAGATGTAGTAGAGCTCGTAGGCCTGGTTGATCTGGGCGCCCACGACCAGGGCCGGTTCGACCGAACCGTCCTCCATGTCGATGCGCGTGTACGTGTGGTACTGCTGGTCGAACACCTCGGACTGGCGCACCTGGTCCACCAGTCGCGGGGGGACGCTCCCCTCGCCGGTGGCCCACCCCAGTTCGTCGCTGACCGACGGCAGGATGAACACGCTGTAGAGCCCGGTGTCGCCGCTGCGGCTGGTCAGCTCGCTGGCGACGTTGTTCAGGAGGCGGTTACGGTCACCGATCTCGTTCTCCTGGAGTTCGGTGAGCGCGTAGCTGAGCCCCGCCCGGTGGTCGTTGACCGCCGTGTTGGTCTTGGCGTCCAGGAGCCCGCTGCGCACCTCGGAGACGAGTACGTACCCCAACCCGGCCATGACCAGCAGGGACAGTACCAGCGTCGTGCTGATCACCCGCAGGTGCAGGGAGCGGCGCCAGTTGGTGTGCGCCCCCCGCACCAGCGCGCGGGCCGCGCGCTGGGCGAGGAGGTAGGAGCGGGTCAGGCCCGTGTTGCCGTCCCTCCAGCCGCCGCTCTCGGGCAGGCCGGAGGGAGGGGTGGTCCGTTCTCCCTCGGAGTCGGCTCCCCTCCCCTCCTCGGGTACGGACGCGGTCATGTGGCTTCCGGGCGGGTCAGGCGGTCCCGGCCTTGTAGCCGACACCGCGGACGGTCACGACGACCTCGGGGTGCTCCGGGTCCTTCTCGATCTTGGCGCGCAGCCGCTGCACGTGCACGTTGACCAGGCGCGTGTCGGCGGCGTGGCGGTAGCCCCAGACCTGTTCGAGCAGGACCTCGCGGGTGAAGACCTGGCGCGGCTTGCGGGCCAGGGCGACCAGGAGGTCGAACTCCAACGGGGTGAGGCTGATCTGCTCGCCGTCGCGGCGCACGGCGTGCCCCGCGACGTCGATGGTGATGTCCCCGATCTGGAGGACCTCGGGCGCGGGCTCCTCGGTGCGGCGCAGGCGCACGCGCACGCGGGCCACGAGCTCCTTGGGCTTGAACGGCTTGACGATGTAGTCGTCGGCGCCCGACTCCAGGCCAAGGACGACGTCCACGGTGTCGCTCTTGGCGGTGAGCATGACGATGGGAACCCCGGACTCGGCGCGGATCTGACGGCACACGTCGATCCCGTCGGCCCCGGGCAGCATCAGGTCGAGGAGGACCAGGTCGGGCTTGGTCTCGCGGAAGGCCTCCAGGGCCTTGTCGCCGTCGTGGACGAACGAGGGCTCGAACCCTTCACCGCGCAACACGATGCCCAGCATCTCGGCGAGGGCGAGGTCGTCGTCGACAACCAGTACACGTCCCTTCATCGGTGTGTCCGGCGCGGGCTTTCCGCCTCCGCCCGGGGGCGGGGAGGGTACCGGCGCCTACTCCTCTCTCCTGGAACACTCAAGCGGCCTCAGTGGTCGGTGCCCGTGACCCCCGGGGCCGGGGAGCGATCCCCGTCCGGGAGACCGCGTCCCGTCACCCCCCAACCTTGCCAGCTTCGGCCGGTGTTGGAGGAGCGGTCAGCGGTGTTGGGACCTTTTGGACCGAATTCGGTCACCGGCGGCGTCATCCCTGGCAAGGAAGGCCCGGAAAGCTTCGTGACTTGGCCGGTTGGTAACAGAAAGCATACAAAAGGAATGAAGTGCGTGGGTTGTCTAGGACACACTGCAAGCCCACTGAGAAGCGGTGGAACCGGCCGGTAGGTTGGTTTCCGACACATCAGAACGGGCGCGGACACGCTCGCGCGCGGTAACCGAACCTCACGGAGGGCGGCAGATGAGCCAGGAGGACGACCACCGGGAGAGGCCGGGGGACGACCCCGACGTTTCCGGAGGGCCGGGGTCGCCTGACTCTGGAGACGCTCCCGGCACGGGCGGTTGGGCCGCCCCCGGGCAGGGGTCGGCCGACGCGCCGGGCGGAGGCGGGCCGGCACCCGACCGCTCCGCACCCGGGCACCCGACGCCTCCGCCGCCCGGTGGGGCGATGCCCGGCTTCGCGCCGCCCGGCGCGGGCGCCTCCGGCGGGCCCGGCGCCTCCGGCGGGCCCGGCGCCTCCGGCGGCCAGGGAGCCCCCGGCGAACACGGGACTCCCCCCGGGTACGCGCACGGGTACGCGCCACCTCCCGGCTACGGCCCGTGGCCCGGACACGGCCCCACCCCCGGGTCCGGAACCCACCCGGGGTACGCGCCGCCCCCCGGCCAGGGGGACCCCTACGGCCGTACGCCCCCGCCCGGACACGGCCCGCCGCCCGGACACGGCGCCGCCCCGGGCCACGGCACTCCGCCCGGATACGGCCCTCCCCCCGGGTACGCGCACGGGTACGCGCAGGGTCCCGGCTACGGACCCCCCGGGTACGCTCCCCCGCCTGGCCCCGGCGGCCCCGGCGGCCGCTTCGGTCCCGCGCCCCACACGCCGGAGTCCGACGGTCTGTCTCCCGAACCCGTCCGTCCCGGCGTGGTCGCTCTGCGCCCGATGTCCCTCGGCGACGTCTTCAACGGCGCGTTCGGCTACGTCCGCCAGAACCCCCGCACCACCTTCCTGCTGTCCCTGATCGTCATGGCGATCGCCTCGATCGTGGGCAGCATCGCGGCGACCTGGTCCACCAGCGACTCCCTGTCGACGCTCTCCATGTTCGACCAGATCATGGCGGACCCGGAGGCCTTCGACCCCGACGACCCGATGTACGCGTCGTCGCCGATCGCCACCCTGCTCGGGTTCACCGGCAGCCTGATCAACCTGGTGGGCATGGCCGTCCTCACCGGCATGCTCTCCGGTGTCGTCGGCATGGCGGTGCTCGGCCGCCGCCTCACCGTGGAGCAGGCCCGGGCCGTCGTACGCGGCCGGGTCGGCTCCGTCATCGCCCTGGCGTTCATCCGCCTGGGCATCCAGATCGTCATCTGGGGCGTCGTGTTCGTCGCCCTGATGGTGGCCCTGTTCGTCGGGCTCATCATCGGCTTCGGCATGGCCGACCCCACCGCGGGCGTCATCATCGCGGTCCTCATCTCACTCCTGGCCCTCGCGGTGATCTGCGCCCCGGCCGCGTGGATCTGGGTCCGGCTCTACTACGCCATGCCCCTGATCGTGCTGGAGCGGCTGGGCGCGGGCCAGGCCATGGCCCGCTCGTGGCGGCTCTCCCAGGGCGCCTGGTGGCGCACCTTCGGCTACTGGCTGCTCAGCGGGGCCGTCGTGGTGGTGGTGAACCTCATCCTGACCATGCCGCTCGGATTCGCCATCGCCCTGCTGTTCGAGATCGACACCTTCGGCCCGGTCCTGGCCGGTGTCGTGAACTACGTGGTCACGGTACTGATCTACGCCCTCACACTGCCCTTCCTCGCCGGGGTGAACACCCTGCTGTGCGTCGACCTGCGGATGCGCGGCGAGGGCCTGGACCTCCAGCTCAACGGGATCGCCCAGCGGGGTCAGCCGGTGGGGTCGGAGGTCTTCCTGCCGGGGTACCGCGCGTGAGGGCGCCTCTCACCGCGCCCCTGGACGTGACCGGGGAGGAGGGTCGGCGGCGCGCGCTGGACGAGCTGTCCGACCCCGTCTACGGCAGCAACGAGCCCTCCCTCCTGGACCGGTTCCTCAACTGGCTGGGCGAGTTCCTCGACTCCCTGGCCCGGGCGGGCGAGGGAGTCGTCCCGGGCGGGTGGCTCCTCGCCCTGGTGCTGCTGGTGCTCGCGGTGCTGGTGGTCGCGCTGATCGTCTACCTGCGCCCCTCACGCAACCGCCGGTCCGAACCGCCCCTGCACGAGGGCACGGTGCGCACCGCCGCCGACCACCGAGCACTGTCCGAACAAGCCGAGGCCCGGGGCGACTTCGCGGAGGCGGTCACCGAGCGTCTGCGAGCGATCAGCGTGGACCTGGAGGACCGGGCGATCGTCGGTGCCCGGCCCGGACGGACTGCCACCGAGCTGGCCGTCGAGGCCGCCCGGTCACTGCCCGGTGAGGCGGAACCGCTCGACGCCGGGGCGCGCCTGTTCAACGACGTGGTCTACGGCGACCGCGCCGCCACCGCGGACTCCGCCCGCACCATGCGCGAACTCGACCTGCGCCTGGGCGCGGCCCGACCCGTACTCGACGACGAGGTGTCCCCATGACGACCACCGCGACGGGGCGGTCGCCCCTGCGGGCCACGGCCGGACGCGTGTGGCGCGCCGGACGCGTCCCGCTGGCCGTCGTCACCGCGCTGGTCGTGGTGGCGGTCCTGCTGTCGCTGGGCGAGGAGCAGTTCCCCTCCGGCTACCTGGAGCCCGGCAGTCCCGAACCCCAGGGCTCGCGCGCGCTGGCGCGGCTGCTCGACGAGGACTCCGACGTCACCGTCACCCGAACCTCCGAGGCGGCCGCCCGGGCCGTGGAGCGCTCCGGCGACGACACGATCCTGATGTTGTCCCTCGACCACCGGCTGCTCCCCGAGGAGCTGGACGCGCTCGCCGCCCTGGGCACCGACACCTTCCTGGTGCAGCCCTCGCTGCGTTCGCTGCACGCCTTCGCCCCCGGCTCGGACGTGGTCGGCCGCGACCACGGCGACCAGGCGGCCGCACCCGACTGCCCGCTGCCCGACGCGACGCTCGCGGGGAACGCCCGGGTGGCCGGTGAGCTCTACGCGGCCGAACCGGGGGTGGAGGCCCTGGGCTGCTATCCGTCCGGGGACGGGTTCGCGGTACTCCAGGTGGCCACGGACAGCGGTGCCACGACGACGGTGCTGGGCACCGGCTATCCGCTCACCAACCGCGGCCTGGCCGTGTCGGGCAACGCGGCGCTGGCGCTCAACCTGATCGACGCCGAGCACGTGGTCTGGCTGCGGCCCGACCCGCCCACCGAGGTCGGCAGCGCCACCCTGTGGGAACTGGTCCCGCCGGGCCTGCGCTGGTCGTTGGTCCCCCTGACGCTGGCCCTGCTGCTGTTCGCGTTCTGGCGCGGGCGCCGGATGGGCGCGCTGGTGCCGGAGTCGCTCCCGGTGGTGGTCCGAGCGTCCGAGACCACCGAGGGCCGGGCCGGGCTGTACCAGTCCCGCAAGGCGCGCGACCGCGCCGTCGCGGCGCTGCGCGCGGGCTTCCTGGAACGCTCCGTGCCCCGGCTGGGCCTTCAACCGGACGCCTCGCCGGACGCCGTCGTGGCGTCGACGGCCGAGCGCACCGGACGGGACCCGCGGGTCCTCGGGGAGCTGCTGTACCCGGCCCGACCGGACCCGTACACGGCGGACGACGCGGCGATGCAGCGTCTGGCCGCGGAACTTGACCGACTCTCCGAGGAGCTGCGGTGAGCCCGGCGCCACCCCCGCACGGACGAGAACTGACCACTGAGGTATCGAGAGAGGTAGACGGCACGTGAGCGCCTTCACACCCGAGGCACTGCCCTCCGCCGACGAGGCCCGGGCGGCGCTGACCGCCCTGCGCCGAGAGGTGGCCAAGGCGGTCGTTGGCCAGGACGAGACGGTGACCGGCCTGGTCGTGGCCCTGCTGTGCCGGGGCCACGTCCTGTTGGAGGGCGTGCCGGGTGTCGCCAAGACACTGCTGGTGCGCACCGTCGCGCAGGCCCTGTCACTGGACCACAAGCGAGTGCAGTTCACCCCGGACCTGATGCCCGGAGACGTGACGGGTTCGCTCGTCTACGACCAGCACACGGCGAAGTTCGAGTTCATGAAGGGCCCGGTCTTCACCAATCTGCTGCTGGCCGACGAGATCAACCGCACCCCGCCGAAGACCCAGGCCTCCCTCCTGGAGGCCATGGAGGAGCGGCAGGTCACCGTGGAGGGGCGCCCGGTCGCGCTGCCGGACCCGTTCATGGTGGCGGCCACCCAGAACCCCGTCGAGTACGAGGGCACCTACCCGCTGCCCGAGGCCCAGCTGGACCGGTTCCTGCTCAAGGTGACGGTGCCGCTGCCCGAACGCAACGCCGAGGTGGCCATGCTGGGCCGCCACGCCGCCGGGTTCGACCCGAGCGACCTGGTCGCCGCCGGAGTGGAGCCCGTGGCCGGTGCGGCCGAGCTGCACGCCGCCCGCGCCTCGGTGGCCCGGGTGCGGATCGCGCCCGAGGTCCTCGGCTACATCGTCGACCTGTGCCGGGCCACCCGCTACTCGGCCTCCCTCCAGCTGGGCGCCTCGCCCCGTGGCGCCACCGCGCTGTTGCGCACCAGCCGCGCGTGGGCCTGGCTCTCGGGGCGCGACTACGTGACCCCGGACGACGTCAAGGCGCTGGCGAAGGGCACGCTGCGGCACCGGATCGGGCTGCGTCCGGAGGCCGAACTGGAGGGGGCGACCGCCGACGGCGTCCTCGACGGCGTGCTGGCCTCCGTTCCGGTGCCGCGCTGATGGTGGTCACCGGCCGGGCCGCCCTCCTGGCGCTCGTCGCGGCCGCGGCGGTGGCGGTCTCCGGCGGCATCGGCGGGATCGTCACCTACGTCTCGGTGGGCCTGGTGGTGGCGCTGGTCGTGCTCGACGCGCTGTTGGCGCCCGCCCCGAAGCGCCTGCGGTTGGCCCGGGAGGGCGAGACCACACTGCGCCTGGGCGAGACGGCCGAGGTGATCGTGACGGTGGCCAACCCGTCCCGGCGCCGTCTGCGCGGCCGGGTCCGCGACGCCTGGCCGCCGAGCGCGCACGCGTCTCCGAAGTCACAACCGCTGCTGGTGGGCCCCGGGGAGCGCCGACGCGTCCGGACCTCGCTGACCCCCACACGGCGCGGCGACGCCCGCGCGGCCGGTGTGACGGTGCGTGCCGTGGGCCCGCTCGGGCTGGCCGGGCGCCAGGCCACGCTCCCCGCGCCGTGGTCGGTGCGGACCCTGCCGCCGTTCCACAGCCGCAGGCACCTGCCGGGCAAGCTGTCCCGGCTCCGTGAGCTGGAGGGGCAGCACACCGCGATGGTGCGCGGCCAGGGCAGCGAGTTCGACTCCCTGCGCGACTACGTGCCCGGCGACGACGTGCGCTCCATCGACTGGCGCGCCACCGCGCGCAACGACGGCGTGGTGGTGCGGACCTGGCGTCCCGAACGCGACCGGCGCATCCTGGTGGTGCTGGACACCGGTCGCACCTCGGCCGGGCGCGTCGGCGACACCCCGCGGTTGGACCACGCGATGGACGCCGCGCTGCTGCTGACCGCGCTGGCGGGCAGGGCGGGCGACCGGGTGGACTTCATGGCCCACGACCGGACGGTGCGCGCCCAGGTACGGGCCTCGGGCAGGGGCAGCCAGGTCAACCGGGTCGTGGAGGCGATGGCTCCGCTGGAGTCCAGCCTGGTGGAGTCGGACCCGGCCGCTCTGGTGAGCGCGGTACTCGCCCAGGGACGGGCGCGCAGGCTCGTGGTGCTGCTGACCGACCTCAACGCCACCTCCCTGGAGGAGGGGCTGCTGCCGAGGCTGCCGCTGCTGTCCGCGCACCACCTGCTGTTGGTGGCGGGAGTGCGTGATCCGGCCGTCGAGGAGATGGCGGCGGGCCGGGGAACCCCGGAGGCCCTGTACCGGGCTGCCTCGGCCGAGCGGACACTGGGCGAGCGGCAGCGGATCAGCCGGGAGCTGCGCCGGATGGGCGCGGAGGTGGTGGACGCGGGCCCCGAGCAGATCGCTCCGGCCCTGGCGGACGCCTACATCAACCTGAAGGCCCAGGGCAGGCTCTAGGTGGACTGACCATGGAGGTTGGTAACACCAACCCCGGCTGAGACAAGCGCAGAGGGCCTCCGGTAGCGGTGTGGATCGCGAGATCCGCACCGACGCACCGGAAGGCCCTCCATGCCCCGCACCCCACGCCGACGCACCCCTGCCCCCGGCGTTCCGGGTCAGTCCTCGCGGGGATTCTCCCGGGCTTCCCCGGGCGTGCCCTCGCCGATCCCCTCACGGGGCTCCCCCTCGGCCCCCTCAGGGGCGCCGCCGCGCAGGTGCGTGCCCACTTCGAGCACCGCGCGCTCCTCGGCCAGCCTGCGCACGGCCTCCTCCTGGGAGACGGTGGAGCGCGGGGTGACCAGGCTGACCAGCACCCCCGACACCAGGGCCGCGCCCAGCGAGGGGATCACCGCGTTGCCCCAGAAGGCGGCGAACGACGCGACACCGTTGACGACCAGGGCAGCCGCCGAGCCGCCCAACATCGCGGCGACACCGCCCTGCCAGGTGGCACGGGGCCAGAACCGGCCCAGGAGCGACGCCACCAGCAGACCGGTGAGCACGGTGGAGATCATCAGCGTGATGTAGCCGATGAGGGTCGTGGCCATGAGCGCGAACACGAGGGCCAGGCCCATCACCCCGACCAGTCCCCAGCGCGAGTACCGGACCACGTGCTCGGGGTCGGGCAGCCTGCCCGTGACCAGCTGGGAGATGTCGCGCACCAGGATCGTGACGCTGACGATGGCGTCGGAGTCGCCCGAGGACATGGTGGCGGACAGCCCGGCGACGAGCAGGAACGCGCCCAGCCACACCGGGAACAGCGTGGTGACCAGGTACGGGAAGGCCATGTCCGGGTTGGCGAGGTTCGGGTCGAGACCGCGCGCCGACATCCCGGCGATCGCGGGCAGGATCGAGAAGGCCGCGAAGAGCAGCCCGGCCAGGACGAAGCTGCGGCGCACGGTCCGCACGTCGGCGGCGGCGTAGATCCGCTGACGGTACGAGGGGGTGGCCAGCACGCCCACGGCGATGACCACGGCCAGCGAGAGCGCGGGCAGCGGACCCAGGGCCTGGTATCCGAAGAGCGAGAGCGCCTCCTCGGAGGAACCCTCGCCCAGGCCCTCGAAACCGCCGACGCTCACCAGTGCCAGGACGGCGAGGACCGTGAATCCGAGGAAGAGGATGGTGCCCTGGATGGCGTCGGTGACGACCACTGCGAGGTACCCGCCGACCACGGTGTACACGCCGAAGCCGAGGGCGATGACCACCTTGGCGGTGCCCTGGTCCAGGTCGGTGAGGAAGGACAGGTACATGGCCCCGCCCATGATGTGGGCGCCCAGCCATCCCACCGAGGCGAGGAGGAGCAGGACCGCCACCAGCCCCTTGATCGCGCGGCTGGCACCGAAGTAGGAGCTCATCTCCTCGGGGAAGGTCATGAACCCCTTCTCCCGCACGTCGGAGAACAGCCACAGGAGGAGGAAGACTCCCACCGCGCCGCCGACCCCGTACAGGGTCCCGGCCCACCCGTTCTGGTAGGCGAAGCCCACGGCTCCCAGGCTGGAGCCGGTGCCGACGAGGGTGGCCAGGGTGCTACCCATGACCAGCGGGGTGCCCAGACCGCGACCCGCGAGGAGGAAGTCCTCGCCGTTCTTCGTGCGCCGGGCGACCCACCAGCTGACGGCGATCATCAGCAGCACGGACGCGAGCAGGGCCGACAGGTAGACGGCGTGGGAAGGGTTCACGACGAACCTCCGGAGGGTGACGGGGGGTCAGGGGGTGGGGGGATGTGCGGGTGGGGGTCCGGGAGGAGCCGGGGGCGGGACCCGGTGAGGGGTGCGGGTGGAACGAGGGGGCCGCGCGGCCCGGAACCGGGCCGGACCGCGCGGGCGGAGAGAGCGCTGGTCAGAGCCCCGGGTGGTAGAGGACCGCGTCGACCTCGATGTCGAAGCCGGGCAGGTCCGCCTGGATGGTGGTGCGCACCGGCGCCCGGTCCCCGAAGTACTCCGCGAACACCCCGTTCATCGCCTGGAAGTCGTCGAGGTCGCGCAGGTACACCCGGGCCTGGACCGCGTCGGTCAGGCTCGCCCCGGCGGCCGCAGCCACCGTGGACAGGTTGTCGAAGGTGGCCTTCGCCTGCTCCAGGAACGTGCCCTCGATCACCGTGCCGTCGGTGCGGTGCGGCGTGGCTCCGGCCAGGTAGACGAAGTCTCCGGCCACGACGGCGTGGGAGTAGGGACCGCCGGGCGGGGCGGCGTCCGGGGTGTTGACGATTCTCTTCTCGGCCTTGTTCTCGGCCATGTTTCCTCCTGGGTTGGGGTGGTTCCGGCCACGTGCGGACCGGATCAGAACAGGGTGCGGACGGCGTCGACGACCCGCCCGCCCCCGTCGACGACGGGGATCAGCGGCCACTTGTCGAACACCGTGCAGGCGTGGGAGAGACCGAGTTCGACGACGTCGCCGACGCGCAGCGCCTCCCCATCCGGGCCGCTGAGGTCGAGGAACGCGTGGTGGTCGTTGAGCTCGACCACGCGCACGCCTCCGGTGAGGGCTACCCGTTCACCGTCGCGCAGCACCGCGCGGGGGACGGGCAGGTCGACGTCGAACGACACGTCGCGCTTACCGACCCCGAGCAGGGCGCGTCCCGGTTCGGGCCGGGACAGCACCCGCGCGTGGCAGCTCAGGGCGGGGCGCAGGGGGTCGTCGTCGGCGGCGGAGCGCAACGGCGACGCCCGTTCCATGAACAGGTCGTCGTGGGTCACGTAGCATCCCGACCGCACGATCCGGCGGACCGGGAGCGACAGCTCCGGGGGCGCGGCGAGGGCGTCGGAGACCAGGTCGGGGTAGCTGCTGCCGCCCGCGGTGACGATCACCTCGGCGGCGCCGTCGAACAGTCCCTCGGAGTCGGCCCGCCGGGCGAAGTCGTACAGGCGGTCCAGCCAGGCGCGGACGCGTTCCGGGGAGTCGTCGTCGCGGCGCTGCGGGAACACCCCCTCGAAGGCCTCCACGCCGACGAGGGCGAGGGTGGGGCGGGAGGCCACGACGCGGGCCAGGTCCAGGGCCTGGTCGAGGTCGCGGACGCCGGTGCGGCGTCCGGTCACGCCCAGTTCCACCAGAACCGGCAGCGGGCGCGCCGCCCCGGTCAGGGCACGGTCCATGGCGTCGACGCCCTCGATGGAGTCCACCAGGCACAGCGGCGTGAACCCGGGGTCGGCCAGGGCGCCGGACAGCCAGGCGAGCTGGTCGGGGTCCACGACCTCGTTGGCGATGAGTACCCGGGGGACGCCGAAGCGGCGCATCACCCGGGCCTGGGCGACGGTGGCGGCGGTCAGGCCCCACGCGCCGCGTGCGAGCTGCTCCGACCAGAGCCGGGGCGCCATCGTGGTCTTGGCGTGCGGGGCGAGGTCGACCCCGCGTTCGGAGCACCATCGGGCGAAGCGGTCGAGGTTGTGGCGCAGGGCCGCTTCGTCCAGGGTGACGGCGGGCAGCCAGAGGTCGCCCAGGCACAGGTCGGCGGCCCGGACGCGGTCGGCGGAGGTGGGGCTGTCGGGCAGGGAGCGGGCCTCGACGGGGTCGGAGTCGAGGGCGGACAGGGGGCCGGCCGGGAGCGGCCCGGCGGCGGGCGGCCCGGAGGAGGACCCGGTGCCCCGGCACTCCCCGGTGGTGGAGTCCGGGGTGGCGGTGACGCCGCCCGGGGTGTCCGGTCGCGGTTCCGTGGGCGGGGTGGTCTCGGTCAACGTGCGCTCCCGTCGTGTTCGGCGCCCCGGGTCCGTTCGCGGAGGGACGGTCGGGGGAAGGGTTCGTCGAAGTCCTCGGGTCGGTCCAGGCGGCGCACGGCCGAGCGCACCCGTGCCTGCCGCTCCTCCTCGGCCCCGCGCTGGGCCCCGCTCAGGGGCACCCACACGGGCGGCGGCTCGGCGGCGCGCGGGGTGAGCAGGCGGCCGTCCGCGTAGGTGGCGGTGTTGGTGAGGCGCAGCGGGGCCGCCCGGGTGCCGCCGTGCACGTCGACGACGGGGAAGCTCCCCTCCTCCGCCTCGAAGACGGCGATGTCGGCGGCCGCGCCCGGGCGCAGGGTCCCGGCGTCCAGACCGAAGGCGCGCGCGGGGCGGCAGGTGGCCGCGGCCACGGTGTCGGTCAGTTCCATGCCCGCGGCGAGGGCCTTGCCCATGACGGTCGGCAGGTCGAACGCGGGACCGTAGACGGAGCGGATGTGCAGGTCCGTGGAGAGGAGGGGGAGCAGTCCGGCGGAGAGCTCGGCTTCCAGCACGTCGAAGGCGAAGGCGCCGGAGCCGTGGCCGAGGTCGAACAGCACGCCCGCGTCGCGCAGGCGCAGGAGGGTGTCGGAGGGTCGGCCGTCGACGACCAGCCCGGCGGCGACCCCGGTCGCGCAGTGGGTGACGACGTCGCCTTCGGTGAGCAGGGGCGCGAGGTCGGCGAGGTCGGGCGGGCCGTAGCCGATGTGCACCATGAGCGGGAGTTCCAGGCGGCGGGCCAGGGTCACCGCCCTGCGGAGGGGTTCCAGGCCGTGCGCGCCGACGGTGTGGGTGTCCATACGCGCCTTGACCCCGCGCACGAGGCCGCCGTGCCGGGCGGCCTCGGAGACCGCCGCGTCGACGTCGAGGTTCTCCAGGACGTGGTGTTCGCCCGTGCGGCCGACGAGCCCGATCCCGGAGACGTTGACCAGCGCGTGGACGCGGAACGGCGCGGGGTCGGCCACGGCGCGGCGCAGCCCCTCCAGCCCGTAGGCTCCGGCGGAACCCGCGTCGATCCAGGTCGTGACACCGGTGCGCCAGGCGATCGGTTCGGGGTCCACACCCCAGTAGGTGGCGCCGTGCAGGACGTGGGTGTGCGCGTCCACGAGACCGGGGAGCACCAGTCGGCCGTGGACGTCCTCGACCCGGGCGGCCCGGCCGGGCGGGAGGTCCTCGGCGACCTCGGCGATCCTTCCGGCCCGGACGGCGACGTCGGCGATCGCGTCGCGTCCGGAGGCCGGGTCGATGACGCGGCCTCCGCGCAACAGGAGGTCCCACATTCCAGCCACCCCCTTTCGTTGCGTATAGCGCAACACTGTTGCGCCATGAACAACATATTGAATAGCATTCGCCGGTGACGCGGGTCAATACACCCCCGAAGGCCCGCCACCACCGAACCGGAGGCCGTGAGTGAGCACGCAGCGACGGAACGAGGCACCCGTACCGCCGGTCCCCGCGCACTCCCCCGACGACACCCCCCGACCCGCTCTCGACGCGGTGTGCGTGGGCGAGACGATGGCACTCCTGGTCCCGGAGGCGCCCGGTCACACCGCCCCGCGGTTCCACACCGAGATCGGCGGCGCGGAGTCGAACGTGGCGGTGCACCTCGCCCGCGCAGGCCGGCGGGTCGCCTGGCGCAGCGCCCTCGGCGACGACGTGTTCGGACACCACGTCCGCGAACGCCTCACCGACACCGGCGTGCGCTGCCTGGTCCGCGAGGACACCGAGCGCTCCACCGGGCTGTACATGAAGGAACCCTCCTCCGGAGGCACCCGGGTGCGCTACTGGCGCCGCGGCTCGGCCGCCTCCGCCCTGCACCCGGGGGACGCCGCCGAGGTCTGGCGCTGGCGCCCCCGTCTGGTGCACACCACCGGCATCACCGCCGCCCTCTCCGATACGGCGCGAGGTCTGGTCGGGGAGCTGTTCGAGCGCACTCCCCCGGGCACACTGCGCTGCTTCGACGTGAACTACCGTCCCGCGCTGCACGGGCCCGCCAACGCCGGGCTCCTGCTCGACCTGGCCCGCGGCGCCGACGTCGTGTTCTGCGGTCTCGACGAGGCGCGGGCGCTGTGGGGCGTGCGGACCCTGCCCGACCTGGTGGCGCACCTGACCGGCCGCGCCCCCTCCCCCGGCCTCCTCGTGGTCAAGCAGGGCGCCGAGGGAGCCACCGCCGTGCGCGACGGGCACAGCTGGTTCGAACCCGCACCCCCGGTGGAGGTGGTCGAACCCGTCGGAGCCGGGGACGCCTTCGCCGCCGGGTTCCTGCACCGCCTGCTGGACGACGCGCCCCTGCCCGACTGTCTCTCCGAAGGCGCCAGACTGGCCGGGGTGGTGCTCGGGCTCCCCGGGGACATCCCGCCCCGGCCGGAGGAGTCCGCCGCCGCCCGGTGAGGGGCCGAAAGCGCGGCCCGGAACCACCTCCGCACACACCAGGGGCCGCCCCGGCCCCTGCCGACCAAGGGGAGATCCACCGGTGTCCAACAGTGTCGAACGCGCCCTGCGCGTCCTCGTGGAGCTGGCCGAGGGCCCCGTCACCAACAGTGAGCTCGGCCGCCGCCTCGACGTGCACCGCGCCACCACCCTGCGTCTGCTGCGCACCCTGGAGGAGGAGCGTTTCGTGCGCCGCGAAGAGGACGGCGCGTACCGGCTGGGCCCCCGGCTGGCCGCCCTCGCCGCCGCCGCCTTGGAGGGGCTGGACGTCCGGGCGAGCGCCGCGCGCCACCTGGCCGCGCTGGGCGACGCCTGCGGGCAGACCGTCCATCTGGGCGTGCTGGAAGGTGACAGGGTGATGTACCTGGACAAGGTGGAGTCGCGGCAGGCCGTGCGCATGTACTCCCACATCGGGGCGCTGGCCCCGCTGCACGCCACCGGGATCGGCAAGGTGCTCCTCGCGTCGATGTCCGCCGCGGAGCGGGACGCGCTGCTCGGACCGGACCCCTACCCCCGGTTCACCCCGAACACGCTCACCGACCGCGCGTCCCTGGACGAGGTGCTCGACCGCACCGCGCGCCAGGGGTGGGCCCTGGACGACTTCGAGCACGAGGAGTTCATCCACTGCGTGGCCGCGCCCGTGTACGACGCGGCCGGGCGCGTGGCCGCCGCGATCTCCGTCTCCGCGCCGAGCATGGTCCTGGACCGGCCCGGGCTGCTCGCGATGACCGAGGACCTCACCACCACCGCGTACGCCGTCAGCGAGGAGCTGGGATGGAGCCGACGATGAGCACCACGTGTACCGACGACACCGCCGGGCGGTCCGGCGGGGTCCCCTCGGGACCGGTCCCGACCTGGGCCGACTTCTTCGACCGCGGCCTGGCCGCCGTCCCCCTCGTCCTCATCCTTCGGGGCCTGGCCCCCGACGAGGCGGTGGCCGCCGCCCGGACCGCCTGGGCGGCCGGAGTAGGCCTGGTGGAGGTCACCCAGGAGTCGGCGGCCGGACCCCCCGCCCTGGAGGCCGTCGTCCGGGCCGCCGGGGGACGTCTGCCCGTGGGAGCCGGGACGGTGACCACCCCGGAGCGGCTGCGCCGCGCGGTGGACGCCGGAGCACGGTTCGGCGTGGCCCCCGGGCTCGACCCGGACACCGTCGCCGAGGCCGACCGCCTCGGCGTACCGTTCCTGCCCGGGGTGTCCACGCCCACCGAGGTCGGGCAGGCGTTGCGGATGGGCCTCACCCGGGTGAAGGCGTTCCCCGCGAGCGCGCTGGGACCGTCCTGGGTGTCCGCCGTCGCCGGGCCGTTCCCCGAGGTACGGGTGGTGGCCACGGGCGGGGTCACCGCCGCGAACGCCGCCGCGTTTCTGCGCGCGGGCGCGGTCGGCCTGGGCGTGGGCCGCTCCGCGACCGAGGGCGGCGGGCTGTCCGCGCTGGTCCGGGCGCTCTGAGCGCCGCACACGGAGGGACCCCCGCGTCGGACGTCCCGCGTCGGGCATCATGTGACCCATGGCTCCTCCCCCCGAAGCCCGTAACCGCGCCGACGGACCCGTGTACGGACACCTGGTCCAGGCCCGCGACATCCACGGCGGCGTGACCGTGCACACGGCCCCGGCTGCCGGTCCGGTACCCGACGTCTCCCTCGATCCACCGCGTCCCGCCACGGCCACGCGCGGACGCGACGACCTGCTGACGACGCTGCGCCGGGCCATGCGTGACGGCGAACCGGTGCCGCACGTGCTCACCGGGCCCGGCGGGTTCGGCAAGACCACCATCGCGGCCGCCCTCGCCGAGCACGCCCGAGCGGAGGGCTGGACGGTGTTCTGGGTGCGCCCCGACACGATCCTGCCGAGCATGCTGGAGGTCGCCGTCGAACTGGGCGGCGCCCGGGAGGAGGCCGACAGCTTCCGGGCGGCACCTCGCCAGGCCGCCCGCTGGGTCTGGCGGCACCTGGACTCCGCCCCCCGGCCCTGGCTGCTGGTGATCGACAACGCCGACCGGCCCGAGCTGCTGGACCCGGAGAACCGGCCCGGAGAGCAGCGCGGCTGGTTGCGCTCCAGCCCGGGCGGGTTCGTCCTGGTCACCAGCCGTGTCGACGACCCCGCGCTGTGGGCGCCCGCGACCGTGCACCACGTGGACTCCCTTGGGGACGCGGACGCGGCGACGGCCCTCACCGACCACGCGGGCGGGCAGCGGTCACCGGGCGCCGAACGACTCGCCGCGCGGCTGGGCGGCGTCCCCCTGGCCCTGGCACTCGCCGGTCGCATCCTGGCCACCCACGGTGTCCTCTTCCCCGACGCGGACGCGCTGCTGGGCCACCTCGACCAGGACCTCACCCGACTCGACGCGCTCTCCGCCCCGGCGGCGGCCGGTGAGGACGACGAGCGCCGCCTGCTCTCCGGGGTGTGGGAGCTGTCCCTGCGCGTGGTGGGCGAGCGGAACCCGCAGGCGATCCCCCTGCTGCGGGTCCTGGCGGTCCTCGGAGCCGACTCCAATGCCGTCCCCCTGCGCAGGCTCCCGCTGAGCGAGCTGGCCGAGGGTCCCATGGCCTCCCTCGACGAGGCGGGGTTGGCCCGGGCGATCAACGCTCTGGTCGTGCACGGGTTGGTCACCACCTCCCGTCAGGTCACGGGCACGGTCTCCCTGCGGCTGCACCCGCTGGTGTCCGAGACCCTACGGGCGCACCTGGGGCCCGACTCCGAGCCCCTGCTGGAGACGGCACGGCGGCTCCTGGAGTGGCGGGCCGACCACGATCTCGCCCTGGAGATGGGGGCGTACTCGGCCCTGCACGTCGTTCTGCTGCGGCTCCACGGCCACGCCCACCCGGACACCGTTCGGGCGCACATCCGGTTCCACCGGGCCGTCATGCTCCTCGGGTTCGAGGAGAGGGCGGAGCTGGGCCTGCGGGACATCGTCGACCGGAGTCGCGCCGACCTGGGTGATGAGCACGTGGAGACCCTGCGCGCACGGCACGCGCTGGCCGACGCCCTACGCGCCCGCGACCGGATCGAGGAGGCGGAGGACATCTACCTCGCCGTGTTCGACGCGCGCGAACGGGTGCTGGGCCCGCTGCACCCGGACACGCTGAGCACCCGCCACCAGGTCACCCTCATGGCCGCGCTCCGTGGCGACCTGGACACTGCGGAGGAGGGGTTCCGGGCGCTCTGGCGGACGTACGCGGACCATTCCCAGGAGGACGACCAGGTCGCGCTGAGCACGCTGGAGAACCTCTCCTTCGTCCTCCTGTACCGAGGTGACCACGACGGCGCGGAGGAGGGGTTCCGCAGGGTCGCGCGGTTCCGCGCCACGGCTCTCGGGGAGATGCACCCGACCACGATCGACGCCCACTTCGGCCTGGCCAGGGTCGCCTTCGAGCGGGGAGACCACCGGGCCGCGGCCGAGGCGTTCGGCCGGGTCGTGGAGTGGCGTGAGGAGGCCCTCGGCGGAGACCACGCCCTGACGGACCAGGCGCGGGAGTGGCGGGAGAGGGCGATCCGGTCCCTCGGGAGCGGCTGACCCGTCAGCGACAGGACGCGACGGCGGCGACCAGCGCCGACCACTCCCGGGCCCCCAGCCCCACTACGGCGGCGTCACGGTTCCCGGTGTCCCGGACCAGCACCGAGCCGTGCTCCCGGAGCGCCACCTCGACGCAGTGCGCGTTCTCCATACTGCTGTGGCTGCTCTTGATCCACTCCTCCGGGCCGGTTCCCCGGTACCCGACCTCCACGCAGTGGCTCGCCATGTTGCTGTGACTGCTCTTGAACCATCGGAGGGACTCGTCCATACAACAGATGGTGCCACCGCGGGGCCCGGAATCACAGGCCCATCGACCCGTTCACCCCGCCACGGGCACGGCGGCGGGGGCGTTCTCGATGTCGCCGGTCTCGCCCTCCTGACACGCCTTCTTGCCCACGGTGAACACGTAGACGAAGAACAGCACCTCGGCCACCACGCCGATGCCGATGGCCGCCCAGGTGTTGGTGACCCACCCGGTGACCAGGCCCTCGATCAGGCCCGAGACGAACAGCACCACCGCCAGACCCAGGACCACCGCGATGGCCGCCCGGGCCTCCTCGCCGAGGGCCCGCAGACGGGTCCGCTCCCCCGGGGCAACGAGCGTCCACCCGAGCTTGAGGCCCACTCCCCCGGCCACGAACACGGCGGTCATCTCCAGCAGGCCGTGCGGGAGGATCAGCGCGAAGAAGACGTCGCCCCGCCCCATCGCGAACATCATCCCCCCGGCCATGCCCAGGTTGAGGGCGTTGACGAACAGCACGGCGAGGGTGGGCAGGCCGAAGGCGACCCCGTAGATGATCGCCTGCGCTGCCACCCAGGCGTTGTTGGTCCACACCTGGGCGGCGAAGGAACCGGCCGGATTCTCCACGTAGTAGTTCGCGAAGTCGTACTCGACGTACCGGGCGATGGACTCCGGTGTGCCCAGCGCGGCGAGCACCGTCGGGTCGTTGGCGACCCACGCACCGGCCGCGGTGGCCACGGCGAGGGTCCCGGCGGTCACGCCGATCCACCACCAGCGCAGCCGGTAGAGCACGGCCGGGAACACCCGGGTGAAGAATCCGGCGACGTCCGTCCAGGTGGAGGCGTGCGAGCCGGTGACCGCCGACCGGGCGCGGGCCACCTGGGAGGTGAGCCGCCCGGCCAGCTCGGGGTCCTGGCCCGAGGAGCGCACCACCGACAGGTGGGTCGACACCCTCTGGTAGAGGTCGACGAGCTCGTCGACCTCCTCGCCCGTGAGCGAACGGCGCCGACGCACCAGGGCGTCGAGCCGCTCCCACTCGCGGGCGTGCGCGGCGGCGAAAACGTCGATATCCACGTAAGGGACACTACTGGATACGGTCCCGGCCGCCGCGACGGGTGCGAACGCCGCCACGCGCGGGCGGGTAGTGTCAAGGGGACGGTTTCAGACACCCGGTAAGGGAGCGTGCGCTGGTGTCCTATCCCGGTGGTGGCGAGACCCGTGACGACGTGTACGGCGCGACGCCGCTGGTCACGGGTGACGCGGTCGTGCTCGAACTGCGCCCCGCCGGGTTCGCCACGCGCGCCGCCGCCTACGCGATCGACTTCCTGCTCCAGGTCATCGCCCTGATCTCCCTGGGTGTGGTGGCGTCCTGGATCGGGGTCACCGTCGACTTCGCCGCGACCAGCGCGATCTACCTGGGCGCCTCGATCCTCATCATGGTCGGCTACCCGACCGCGTTCGAGTCGATCTCGCGCGGGCGCTCCCTGGGAAAGATGGCGCTGGGGCTGCGGGTCGTGGGTACCGACGGCTCCCCCGAACGCTTCCGGCAGGCGCTGGGCCGCGCCCTCTCGGGGTTCGTGGAGCTGTGGCTGACCTTCGGCATCGTCGCCCTCGTCACCTCGATGATCAACCGGGACGGCCGCCGGGTCGGTGACTTCGTGGCCGGGACGATGGTGGTCGAGGAGCGCTCCGGCCGCCGCCGCGACACCGCCGTCCCGATGCCCCCGCACCTGGCCGGGTGGGCGGCGACGATCGAGTTGTCCCGTCTTTCCCCGGAGACCGCCAACGCCGCCCGTCAGTACGTGCTGCGCTACAGCGAGCTGGCCGAGCACACCCGGCACGAGATGGGCACCCGGCTCGCGGACGCGGTGGCCGCGCAGGTCAGCCCGCTGCCGCCGCCCGGTACCACCCCGCCGTACTACCTCGCGGCCGTGCTGGCCGAGCGTCGCCGCCGGAGCCTGGAGGCCATGAACCACGGCCGACCGGGCGGGTTTCAGGGGCGCCAGGAGTTCAGGTAGGCCCGTTGGTCCGCGGTGAGGGCGTCGATCCCCACCCCCAGTGCGGCTCTGCACGACCTTCTCGCAATGCACCCACGGACACCGGCATGTCACGCTATGTTCGCCACATGCCCCTCAAGGTCCGCGAGATCGTCAAACTCATCGAAGCCGACGGCTGGGTACTCCACCGGACCCGTGGTAGCCACCACCACTACGTCCATCCCGAGAAGCCGGGGGTCGTGACCGTACCGGGAAAGCCGAGTCGGGACTTGCCGGTGGGAACCGAGCGCAGCATCCTGAAGCAGGCGGGAATCACATGGAGGTAGCGATGAGCACGTTCGCGGTCATCATCGAGCGAGCCGAGGACGGCGGCTACGGAGCCTGGTCCCCCGACCTTCCCGGCTGCGTCGCGCTGGGCGACACGGAGGAGGAGACACTCCTGGAGATGCGCGGAGCGATCCAGGGCCATCTGGAGATTCTCCGGGAACGCGGCGAACCCGTACCCGAATCGTCGACCGTCGCGGCCACCACGTTCACCGCGGCCTGAACCGGCGCGGCGGGTTTCAGGGGCGCCAGGAGTTCAGGTAGGCCCGTTGGTCCGGGGTGAGGGCGTCGATCCCCACCCCCAGTGCCGCGAGTTCGAGACGGGCCACCTCGTTGTCGGTCTCCTCCGGCACCTCCACCACACCGGGGCGGAGGGAGCCGTGCTCCCGGGCCAGCCACTCGGTGGTGAGCGCCTGCACGGCGAACGACATGTCCATGACGGCGGCCGGGTGGCCCTCCGCGGCGCCCAGGTTGACCAGGCGCCCCTCGGACAGCAGGAGCAGCCTGCGGCCGTCCGCGAACTCGTACTCGTCCGCCTGCTCGCGCACGCCCCGGTCCACCGACACCGTCAGCGACTCCAGCGCGTGCAGGTCGATCTCCAGGTCGAAGTGGCCCGAGTTGGCCAGGATCGCGCCGTCGCGCATCACCGCGAGGTGCTCGCGGCGGATCACGTCCCGGTTCCCGGTGGCGGTGACGAACACGTCCCCGACCGCCGCCGCGGTCTCCATGGTGGCCACCGTGTACCCCTGCATCACAGCGTCCAGCGCCTTGACCGGGTCCACCTCGGTGACGACCACGTTGGAACCCATGCCCCGGAAGCGCTCGGCCAGGCCCCGGCCGCAGTAGCCGAACCCGGCCACGACCACGGTCCGGCCCGCCAGCAGGGTGTTGGTGGCGCGCAGGACCCCGTCCACGGTCGACTGGCCGGTGCCGTACCGGTTGTCGAACATCCGCTTGGTACGGGTGTCGTTGACCGCGACCATCGGCAGCCGGAGCTCGCCCTCCGCGCTCATCCGCCGCAGCCGGATCACCCCGGTGGTGGTCTGCTCGCACCCGCCCAACACCCCGTCGAGGAGCTCGGGACGCGTGTGCGCGGTGTTCACCAGGTCGCAGCCGTCGTCCAGCAGCAGGTGCGGCCGGGACTCCAGGACGGTGACCAGGTTGCGGTCGTAGGCGGCGGTGTCCATGCCCGCCCAGGCGTGCACGGCCACCCCGTACTCGGCCACCAGGGCGGCGGCGGTGTCGTCCTGTGTGGAGAGCGGGTTGGAGGCGGCCAGCCACACTTGGGCCCCGCCCGCGCGCAGCACGCGGAGCAGGTTGGCGGTCTCGGCGGTCACGTGCAGGCACGCGGCCACCCGCAGGCCGTCGAGGGGCCGCTCCTCGGCGAACCGGGCGCGGACGCTGCGCAGGACCGGCATGGAGCGTTCGGCCCACGCCACACGGCGGACCCCGGCCTTCGCGAGGCCGAGGTCCGCCACCTCGTGTGAGGGAGGAGTCATCTGGGAGGGGGCTCGTCCTAGTAGCGGTAGTGGTCGGGCTTGAACGGCCCGGCCACGTCCACGCCGATGTAGGCGGCCTGCTCCTTGGTGAGCTCGGTCAGCTTGACGCCGAGCGCGTCCAGGTGCAGACGGGCGACCTTCTCGTCGAGGATCTTCGGCAGCGTGTACACGTCGGTCGGGTACTCGTCGGGCTTGGTGAAGAGCTCGATCTGGGCGATGACCTGGTTGGTGAAGCTGTTGGACATCACGAAGCTGGGGTGGCCGGTGGCGTTGCCCAGGTTCAGCAGACGGCCCTCGGAGAGCACCAGGACGGACTTGCCGTTCTCCTGGGTCCACTCGTGGACCTGCGGCTTGATCTCCTTCTTGGTGATCCCGGGGACCTTCGCCAGCCCGGCCATGTCGATCTCGTTGTCAAAGTGGCCGACGTTGCCGACGATCGCCTGGTGCTTCATGCGCAGGATCTGGTCGGCCATGATCACGTTGAAGTTGCCGGTGGTGGTGACGAAGATGTCACCGACCTCCAGCACGTCCTCCAGCGTGGTGACCTGGAACCCGTCCATGGCGGCCTGGAGGGCGTTGATGGGGTCGATCTCGGTGACGATCACGCGGGCGCCCTGGCCGCGCAGCGCCTCGGCCGAACCCTTGCCGACGTCGCCGTATCCGCAGACCACGGCGACCTTGCCGCCGATGAGGACGTCGGTGGCGCGCATGATGCCGTCCGGCAGCGAGTGGCGAATGCCGTACTTGTTGTCGAACTTGCTCTTGGTGACGGAGTCGTTGACGTTGATCGCGGGGAACGACAGGCTGCCGTCACGCTGCATCTCGTAGAGGCGGAGCACACCGGTGGTGGTCTCCTCGGTGACGCCCTTGATGCCCTGGGCGATGGTGGTCCACTTGGCGGAGTCCTTCTTGAGGCTCTCCTGGAGGAGGGTGAGGACGACCTCGAACTCCTCGCTGTCGGCCGTGGAGGGGTCCGGGACGGCACCGGCCTTCTCGAACTCGGCGCCCTTGTGGACGAGCATGGTGGCGTCGCCGCCGTCGTCGAGGATCATGTTGGGGCCCTCGCCGGGCCAGGTGAGGGCCTGCTCGGTGCACCACCAGTACTCCTCCAGGGTCTCGCCCTTCCAGGCGAAGACCGGGACACCCTGGGGGTCCTCGACGGTGCCGTTCGGACCGACCACCACGGCGGCCGCGGCGTGGTCCTGGGTGGAGAAGATGTTGCAGGAGACCCAGCGGACCTCGGCGCCCAGGGCGACGAGCGTCTCGATGAGGACGGCGGTCTGCACGGTCATGTGCAGCGAGCCCATGATGCGGGCACCCGCGAGGGGCTTGCTGTCACCGAACTCGGCGCGGGTGGCCATGAGGCCGGGCATCTCGTGCTCGGCGAGACGGATCTCGTCGCGGCCGAACTCGGCCAGGGAGAGATCGGCGACCTTGAAGTCGAAAGCCATGCGTTCCTCACTCGTCAAGTCATGGTTGCCACCCGATTCTAGGCCCGCGTCCACCGTCCGCACACAAAGCTCACACAGAAGTGTCAGATTCGCTCGATGCGGCGGCGATGGTGGGTTACAGTCACGTGCATGGCCGCCCTCGACGACGACCCCACCGCGCCCGGACCTCCCCGTTCGCCGGTCCCCATCTCGGCGGCCGCCGAGCGGGTCGGCAGCACGGCCCGCATGCTGCGCTACCGCGAGGGCCTCGGGCTGCTTCCCCGTACCCAGGAACAGCCCACGGGTCGCGGCCACCGGCACCGCCGGTTCACCGAGGAGGACCTGCGCACGATCGCGGGCGGGCTGGAGCTGGAGCGCGAGTTCGACATCCCACCCGCCGCGCTGGCCTTCGCCCTGCGGGTCCTGGCCGAGCCCGAGGTCCTCGCACGGGTGCGCGCGCACGGCGAACGCCTGGGCAGGCTGGCGGCCGCCCCCACCCGCGCCCTGGACTTCGAGAAGGAGAAGGCCATGCGCCTCCTGCTCGCCCGCCGTCCGACCGGCGCCGGCGGCCCGGTCGGCACGGACACGGGGACGCGCGGCGCACACTCCGGTTGACACAGGGTCACGGCCGCCTCCGGTCACCGGCACCTTCCCTTCGGCATGTTTTGGCAAAGAGTCCACGGGCTACGGATGAGACCGTGGACAGCCAACGAGGTGACGCGCCCTGGGACTCCCTCCCCGAGCACGTGCGCCAGGAACTCAGGGACGTCGACCTCCTCCGGGAGGTCTGGGCCAAGCGGCGCCAGGACCGCACGCGCGAGCGGCACCGGGCGGCGCGGCGGGAGCTGACGCGCGACCGCGTCCGGGAGTGGGGCGGCGGGGCCGACCTCACCGAGCTGCTGCTGAACGGGGACTCGGTCTCCGGTGAGCCGCTGACCGGACCGCACGTCGCGGCGCTCGCCGGGCGGGTCGCCGAACTCCCAGCCCTGAGCGGGGGTCCGAAGGACCCGTGGACGGCCTCCGGGCCCCTGCGGGCCGTGCTGTCCACCGAGCACACGGTCCGGCTGGCCGAGGCGGCCGCGGCGCCCGCCCACCCGGTGGTGCGGGCCGCCCACGCCTACGCCGAGTGCGTGCGCGTGGCCGCCGAGGTCTCCGGCGGGGAGCCGCTCCGAGGCGGGGCCGACTGGGTGCTGCCGTGGGTGCTCGCCTCCCGCGTCCTCCAGCGGGCCGACCTGCCCCCGTTGCTCCTGGACCCGTCGTCACCGCCGCCGGCCCCGGGGGACAAACGCGTTCCCGACGGAGGGCTGGCCCCGGTCGTCTCGCACCTGGCGGGCCTGGTCACCAGCGCCCTGCGTGACGAACTCGCCTGGCACACCGGTTCCGGGGCTCCCGCCGACGGCCCCGTCCCCCCGCTGAACGCCGTGACGCGGCGTCGCGTCCTCGACCACGTCCGCTCCCGGCGCGGCTCGGTCGCGCTCCTCCTGGGCGCCCTGGACCCCGCCGCGACCGCCACGGTGACCTCGGGGGACGGTGACCGGGTGGAGGGCCCGACGCACTGGTGGAGCTGTCTGGAACTGGCCGCGGACGGGGCGGCGCTGGCCCTGTACGTGGTGGTGCGGGACGTGGGCAGCCCGCCCTCGGGCGTGCTGGCGGTGACCGCGAACGCCCGCCTGACCACCTCGGAGGGGGTGCGTCAGGTGTGGGAGATCAACCGAGGCGACAGCGTCACCGTGCTACCCACCGACTGCGTGGACGACCGCTGGCCGCAGGTACGGGACCTCGTCGACGAGGCGGTGTCGCGCTCCGTGGACACGCTCACCCGTGTGTGAGGGGAGGGAGTACCGGGCGGAGCAAGGTGGGCGGGGCCGGGAGCGGTTCAGTTCTGTAGGCCCAGGAGCACCAGGATCAGCAGCAGGATGATGATGGTGACCAGTACCGCCGGGATCACCCAGCCCTGCTGGAGGAGGGAGTCGGGCTGGCTCGGCTGCCGCTGCGGCGCGTAGGTCTGGTTCGGGTTGACCGCCCCGGTCATCATGGGGTTGGCGTTCTGGTGCGCCGCGTGCTGCTGGTGGTGCGGAGCGGGCATGCCCGGGCGGGGGTTCGACAGTCCCGGGTGCGCGCCGAAACCGCCGTGCCGTGGGTCGGAGCTCATCGGGTGGCCCATCTGCCCGGGGCGGGGGTTGGAGGTCCCCGGGTGTGCGCCGAAGGAGCCCGGGTTGGACACGCCCGGCGGGTAGCCCATGCCCGGCTGTCCGCCGGTGTGCGGGTACTGCGGGTGCACGGGCGGCAGTTGGTTGCCGTTGAGGAGACCGGTCTGGGCCACCCGCTCGCCCTGCTTGAGCGCGTCCTCGGCGCCGCTGGCGGGGGCCGGGCCGTCGTGGCCGAGCAGCCGCATGAGCAGTGTCTGCGCGTTCGGTCGGCGGTGGGGGTCCTTGTCCAGGCACGACTCCACGATCGGCCGCAGCGCCTCGTCCACGCCGTCCAGGTCCGGCGGGGCGCTCACCACGCGGTGCACCACCGCGGGGACGGTGTCCGAGCCGAACGGGGCGCGCCCGGTCGAGGCGAACGCGATCACGCAGCCCCAGGCGAAGATGTCGCACTTGTCGGTGATGCCGCGGCCCTCGATCTGCTCCGGCGCCATGTAGGAGGGCGTGCCGACGATCGAGTTGGTCATGGTGGCGGTGCCGTCGTCGACCCGGGCGATCCCGAAGTCGATCACGCGCGGGCCGTCCGGCCCCAGCAGCACGTTGCCGGGCTTGAAGTCGCGGTGGACGATCCCCGCCTTGTGGATGGCCACCAGTGCGGTGGCGGTCGAGACCGCCAGGCGCTGGAGCGCGGCGCCACGGACCGTCTTGTCCCTGGTCACCGTCTCCTGGAGGTCCTTGCCCGGGACGAACTCGCTGACCACGTACGGAGGGTCGTCGTCGAGCTGGGCGTCGATGATCGCCGCCGTGCAGAAGGACGCGACCCGCTGGGCGGCCCGGACCTCCTTCTCGAACCGCTTGCGCAGGTCGGCGTCGGCGGACCACTGGTCGTTGAGGACCTTGACCGCGTACTGGTCGCCGTCGGCGTCCTCGGCGAGGTAGACGATCCCCTGCCCGCCCTTGCCGAGCCGTCCGGTCACGCTGTAGTCGCCGAACGCGGAGGGGTCGCTCGGCAGTAGCGATTCGGGACCGGGCATCGATGTCCTCCTGGGAGGTGGCTGGAGCGGGGGCGCACTTCAGAGTACGGGTACGGGGCGCCGGGTGGGGCCGCGCTCAGGCGCGTCCCTCACAGGTGTCCCTGACCCGTCGTACCGGATATGACTACCGGAACGCCCGGTTCGTTCCGTCCCCGCTCCACCTTTTCCGCCCGCTCAGGAGAGGGTGCGCGCCTCGTCGACCAGCAGGACCGGGATGCCGTCCCGGATGGGGTAGGCCAGACCGCTTTCGTCGCAGACCAGCTCGTCGGTCTCCGGGTCGTGGCGCAGCGGCGCCTGGCTCTGCGGGCAGGCCAGGATCTCCAGCAGCCAGCCGTCGATCTTCGTGCTCATGGTTCTCGTTCCTCGTGTGATGGCCGTGTGGGGTGCGGACCCTGGTCAGCCGCGGACGAGGTGCAGGACCTCGTCGCGCAGGCGCGCCACGGCGGTGTCGTCCGGGGCCTCGACGTTGAGCCGCAGCAGCGGCTCGGTGTTGGAGGCGCGCAGGTTGAACCACGCCCCGTCCGGCAGGGTGACGCTGAGGCCGTCGAGCTCGTCGACGGTCACCCCGTCCCTGTCCCCGAAGGCCGCGCGCACCGCGGCCATACGGCCCGCGGCGTCGGCGACCTCGGAGTTGACCTCTCCGGAGGCCGCGTACCGGGAGTACTCCTCCGTGATCCGCGAGAGCGGGCGTTGGTCCGCTCCCAGGACACGGAGGACGTGCATGGCCGCGAGCATACCCGTGTCGGCCTTCCAGAAGTCCCGGAAGTAGTAGTGGGCGGAGTGCTCGCCGCCGAAGACCGCTCCGGTCTCGGCCATGGTCGCCTTGATGAAGGAGTGGCCGACGCGGGTGCGGACGGGCTTGCCTCCGCGTTCGGTGACGATCTCGGGCACCGCCGCCGAAGTGATGAGGTTGTGGATGATGGTGCCACCGGGCTCGCGCTTGAGCTCCTCGGAGGCGACCAGCGCGGTGACGGCGGACGGCGGGACGGGTTCGCCGCGTTCGTCGACCACGAAACAGCGGTCGGCGTCGCCGTCGAAGGCCAGGCCGAGGTCGGCACCGGTCTCCCGGACCTTCGCCTGGAGGTCGACGAGGTTGTCGGGGTCCAGGGGGTTGGCCGGGTGGTTGGGGAAGGTGCCGTCCAGTTCGAAGTACAGGGGGACGACGTCCAGGGGCAGCCCCTGTTCGAGGACGGCGGGGACGGTGAGGCCGCCCATGCCGTTGCCCGCGTCCACCACGACCCTGAGCGGGCGCGACCCGGAGAGGTCGACGAGCTGGCGGAGGTAGTCGGCGTAGCCGGGGAGCAGGTCGCGCTCGGTCACGGTGCCCGCGGGTCCCTGGTGGGAGCCGGGGTCCTCGGAGCCGGACAGGAACGCCTCGGCGAGCGCGCGGACGTCGTCCAGGCCGCTCTCGGCGCTGATCGGCGCGGCCCCGGCGCGGCACATCTTGATGCCGTTGTACTCGGCCGGGTTGTGGCTGGCGGTGAACATGGCGCCGGGCAGGTCGAGGGAGCCGGACCCGTAGTACAGGAGGTCGGTGGAGCCGAGTCCGGCGAAGACCACGTCCACCCCCTGGGAGGTGACGCCGTCAGCGAAGGCCCGGGCCAGCTCGGGGGAGGAGGGCCGCATGTCGTGCGCGACCACGACGGCGGGTCCGCCGACGACGCGGGCGAACGAGGCGCCGACCGCGCGGGCGATGTCGGCGTTGAAGGTGTCCGGGATCACACCGCGTACGTCGTATGCCTTGAAGATGCTTCCGAGGTCAGCCACGTCTGCTCCGGCCAGGTCGATCCTGCGACGAATTCGGTCCAGCGCCCCGTTGGTCGAGCGCCGTACAAAACTAGCAAGAGCGGCCCGGGTCAGCCGTTCGGGTGGTGCGGCGGGCGTTGCTCGCCCCGATCGGACTTGACGACGCGCAGGTGGCCGCGGCGCAGCGTCTCGTGACCCTCCCCCACGGGTTCGCCGGGGGACGGCTCCGGGCGCGCGGGCGGCCGCGCCGCCTCACGTACGGCGTCGGCGAGGGCCTCCAGGTCGTCGCTGCCGGGACCTCCTCCCGACGTCTCGACCGGAAGCCGTACGACCTCCCACCCGCGCGGCGCGGTCAACCGTTCGGCGTGGATCGCGCACAGGTCGTAGCAGTGCGGTTCCACGTAGGCGGCGAGCGGGCCGAGGACGGCGGTGGAGTCGGCGTAGACGTACGTGAGCGTGAAGACGGCTGGCTGCCGGCACGCGGTGCGGGAACAGCGTCGAACATGGCTCACAGCGTTCGACTGTATGCCTTTACCGAGGGACACGCCAGCATCGTCCCATGACCCGCACAGTTTTCGGGCTTCCGTTCTTGACCCGGGAGGGTCGCGAAGGCCCCGGACGCCGTTCTTCCGGGCGTCCGGGACTACGCGCGGGGCGCGTCATGGCTTAGTCTCGAAGTGTGCGACGCGTGCGCCTTTCCAGTGGCCAACCAGACAGAGTGCGGCGCCGGGACCGCCGGGGCCGCGGTATCCGTGGTCCTCTCGTCCCCTCCGACCTGCCCGTCTCCCGCAGCCGGGCGCAGGCCTTCGACGACCTCGTCCTGGACGCGGTCGAGCGCCTGGAGCGCCTGTGGGCGCGTGAGCTGGCCAACGTCGACTTCCTCGTGGAGGACGTTCCCCCGGTGCCGCCCCACGGCGACCTCACCGAGGCGATCCCCTTCTCCCGTCTGGAGAGCGACCCGGCCGGCCGAGCCCGGATCATCGTCTACCGCCGCCCCGTGGAGATCCGGACCAAGGACCCCGAGGAGATGGCGCTCCTCGTCCACGAGACCGTCGTGGAGGAAGTGGCCAACCTCCTCGGGGTCGAACCCGAGTCCGTCGACCCGGAGAACTGACCGCCGGGCGCTCACTCCTCGCCGAGGGAGCGTTCCAGCGCGTCGAGGCAGCTCCGCCAGCCGGTCGCGGTACGCTCCGCCCACTCCCGCCCCGTGAAGGTGTGGGCCAGGGTCAGTCGTGCGCCGTCGACGGTGAGGCGCATCCCGTGTTCACCGGTCTGCTCGTCGAACTCCCTGAAGGCGAAGACGCGACGGGGCTCCACCTCGGTGACCTCGGCGGTCGTCTCCGTGCCCTCCTCGTCCCGCAGGAGGATGGCTCCCCCGGGCCACAGGTCCAGGCGCTCCACTGTCAGGGGATACCAGCGGTTGAGCCCCTCGGGTTCGGTGACCGCCCGCCACACCCGCTCCTGCGGCTGGCCCAGTTCGCGTTCGAGTGTCAGCGTCCACCGGTCTCCGCCCAGCGCGCGCAGTTCGGTCTCACCCATGTCTCCCCCGTCCGACGGCTCACTGGCCCCGTACCCGCCCCCGTCCCGGTTCAGTACGGCCGCGGCCGCCGGAAGACACCGGAGCCCGCCGGGGACCGCTCG
>NZ_JBEYHA010000055.1:0-36008 GCF_040635075.1 Nocardiopsis sp. NPDC007018 | reverse complement strand
AACCCGTTCAGACGCCTCGTTCGGTGCACAGAATCCCTAGCGCTCCGAGGCCGCCGCCGCTCATGGACCCTTCCACTCCGAAGCCCCTCGTGATCCGGTACGGCCCGCGCCCGCGCCGTGCTCACTGGAACAGGGGCACCTCGTCGGGGTCCGGGCGGTCCAACTCGAAGGGGAGGATCTCTCCGCCGTCGCTGTCGGTGACCCGGGGCTCCTGGAGGATCTCGGGCTCTTCGCCGGCGTGATTCTGGACGACCATCACCCCGGAGTAGCCGCTGTGGTCGTTCTCCGTGGCCGCGAACGGCACCAGTCCGGGCCCGGTCCACTCGCGGGAGTTCAACGTCTCCAGCAGTCGTTCACGGTCCAGATCCGGTCCGACCTCCATCAGGAGCTGGGCGAAGAGGGTCGCCTGGACCATGCCGTACACGGTGGTGTCGGTGAAGGGGGCGCCGTCGTTGTACTGCTCGTGGATCTCCCGGTAGAAGGCGGTCCACGGGTCGTCGGTCTGGGCCGCCATCGGGAGGAAGGCGGTGATGACGAGCCCGTCGGTGAGGGTCTCCGGGGGGATGTCCTCGGCGGGGGTGCCCTTGGCGTACTCGCCGATGAGCTGGTCGACGATGGCCACGTCGCCGCCGAAGCTGGGCGCCACCCACTGGGGTTGGTAGCCGATCGCCTCGGCCTCCAGGATCGCCAGGCCGAGGAAGGCCGGGATGCAGTAGCAGACCGCCACGTCGGCGCCGGACGCCTTGAGCTCGGCGACCTGGCCGCCGAGTTCGGGCACACCGGGGTCGTAGGACTCCCAGGCGACGATGTCGTCGACCAGGTACTGCTCGATCCCCGCGTGGGAGGCCGGTCCCACGTCGTCGTTCTGGTAGAGCAGGCCGACGTCGTCACCGGGGTAGTTCTCGGCGATGTAGGCGCCCTGGACCTTGGCCTCCTTGGAGTAGTCCACCTGGAAGCCGTAGCTGTAGGGGTACTCCTCGGGCTGGTCCCAGGCCAGGGCGCCGGACGAGACGAAGAGGTCGGGGACGCCCTCGTCGTTGAGCTCCTCCAGGACCGACTCGTGGGTGGGGGTGCCCAGCCCGCCGAGCAGGGCGAAGATCTCGTCGTCGTCGATGAGGGAGCGAGTGACCTCCATGGTCCGTGCGGGGTCGAATCCGTCGTCCTCGACCCGGTAGTCGATCGTCCGGCCGTGGATGCCGCCGTTGTCGTTGACGTAGTCGAAGACGGCGCTCGCTCCGGCGGAGACGTGCACGAACCCCGGGGAGGCCGGTCCGGTCAGCGGTTGGTGGGTCCCGATGACGACGCTGTCGTCGGTGACCCCCGTGGTGGTGCCGCCGGGGGCGGTGTCCTCGTCGGCCGTCTCGGTGCCGGAGCAGGAGGCGGCGAGGACCGCGACGGCCAGTGCCGCGGCGGCTGTTCCCAGTGTGCGCATGGTGGATTCCTGAACTCGTTGTGCCTTCGCAACGGGGGGCCTGACGGCCCGTGGGGGAAAGCGGCTTCGTGCTCGGGAGAGGGAGAGGGAGAGGGAGAGGGAGAGTGAGGCGGCGTCGCCTACTCGCCAGTACGTTACCGGCTGGTAAACATCATACGAACGGGCCCGGTGCCTGCAACCGCGGGTAACCCCCACGGCTGACCGGCCGGTCGCGCGAACGCCTTCGACGGTCCCTCCGGAAAAGAGGCGGCCGAACCACGGAATATAACGCCGTTACCGCATAAACGCGCGCGCTTCGCAAAAACGGAGAAGAAAGCGAACGTGCGCCGATTCATGCTGGAGCGCGCGAAGAGAAGACATTCCAGTTGTCCCCACGGACCGGAGGTGCCCCATGGGCGGCGAACGGATCGCGATCGTGGGCATCGGCCTCTGCTACGCGGACGCCGACACGCCCGAACAGCTGTGGGAGAACGTGTTGGCGGGCCGTCGGGCCTTCCGCGCGCTCCCCGCCGAACGCCTGAGCCTGGACGACTACTGGTCGCACGACCCGGACGCGCGCGACCGTTTCTATTCCGACCGGGCCGCCCTCCTGCGGGATTTCGCTTTCGACCGGAGGAAACACCGGATCGCCGGAAGCACGTTCCGTTCGACGGGCATGACGCACTGGCTCGCCCTCGAAACGGCCGCCCGCGCCCTGGCCGACGCCGGCCACCCCGGAGGTGAGGGCCTGCCCCGAGCCACCACCGGAGTGGTCCTGGGCAACAGCCTCACGGGGGAGTTCTCGCGCGCCAACGCCCTGCGCCTGCGCTGGCCCTACGTTCGCCGCACCGTCGCCGCCGCCCTGCGCGACCGGGTCCGCGTCGCCCCCGAGCGGTCCGGGGACCTGAGGGGCGGGGTCGGTGCCGACCCGCCGGTCACGGACGGTCGGGCCGAACGGTCGGGCGCTCGTCGGCGTCGTGCGCGTACCGGTTCCCGTGGGGAGCACGGCCCAGGGGCGTGCGGTCGAGGATCTCGTGGGGAGCACCGCCCAGGGGCGTGCGGTCGAGGATCTCGCGGGCGATCCGGGCGACGCCGTCCGAGGCCTGGTCGACCGGGCTGTCGCGGCGCCAGACCAGTAGGTGCCGAAGCTGTATGGGCGCCCCCTCCAGCGGTCGGACGACCACGCCTCGACCCGACTCGAAGTCCGCCTGGCACGGCGCGACCGCCCGGCGGCGGGCGATGAGGTCGCGGATCTCCGACCTCTCGTACAGCCGGTAGGGCACCTCAGGGCTGAACCCGGCCCGCTGGCACGCCAGGTAGAAGCACTCGGGCCACCCCGTGCCGTCCGGCGGGGTCAGCGCCCACGGGCACTCGGCGAGGTCCTCCAGGCGCACGGAGGCCTCCCGCGCCAGCGGGTGGTCGGCCCACAGCGCCACGTGCAGGGGGTCGACCGCGAGCATCGCCCAGGCCAGCGGACCGTCAGTGGGCAGGTCGCGGTCGACGTAGTCGATGGTGGTGCCCAGGTCCAGCCGGCCGGCCCGCACCAGGTCGGTGACCAGTTTGGGCGAGTACTCGGTGCGCACGTGCACCGGGACGCCGGGGAAGACCTCGGGCAGTCGGGCCGACAGCTCCACGGTGAGCGGGCCGACCCCACCTACGCGCAGCGTGCTCGGCGAGGCCCCGCGCGCCGTGATGTCGTGCGTCAGGTCGTCCATGGACAGGAGCACCGCGCGGGCCCTGACCAGGACGAAATCGCCGAGCTCGGTGGGGCGCACGCCCGAGCGCCCCCGATGGAACAGCGGCCCGCCCACCTCGCGTTCGATCCTTTGCAACTGCGTCGTCAGCGCGGGCTGCGACGTGGACAGCGCTGCGGCCGCCTTCGTGACGCTGCCGGTGTCGGCCAGGAGGCAGATCGTACGGAGATGGCGGAGTTCGAGGTCCATGCGTGGAATCTAGGGCGCCGGGGGCCTCCGTGTACAGACGCGGGGGTCGGGCGCGGCGGGGCACGCGTCCCGTCTGGTGATGTGTCCCTTTCGGGCGTGTTCGTCCAACGAGGCCGTTCCGGAGGGCCTGACACGCCCTCCGCGTGGTTCGTTGGGATAAGGTGCCGTGCGTCACCATATAGTTGGACGACCTACTACTTCGACGGTAACCCGCGGAGCCGGTCGGTCCGAGGCGCACCTGGGCGCGCGACAGTGGGAGAGTTCATGGCGGTCGAACGCACGCTGCACACACCCGAGGCCGAACAGCTCCTGGAGCTGACCGGGGAACTCGTGGACAAGGAGATCGCCCCGCGCGCGGCCGGGGACGAGGAGGGGTCGGTCTTCCCCCGCGACGTCTTCACCACGCTGGGACGGGCCGGACTGCTCGGGCTGCCGTACCCGGGGGAGTACGGCGGCGGCGACCAGCCCTACGAGGTCTACCTCCAGGTCGTGGAGGAGCTGGCCCGGGGCTGGCTCGCCGTCGGCCTGGGCGTCAGCGTCCACACGCTCTCCTGCTACCCGCTCGCCGCCTTCGGTAGCGCGGACCAGCGGGCCGCCCACCTCCCCGCGATGGTCGGCGGCGAACTCCTGGGCGCCTACTGCCTGTCCGAGACCTCCTCCGGTTCCGACGCCGCCGCGATGACCACCCGGGCCGAACGCGACGGTGAGGGCTACCGGGTCAACGGTGCCAAGGCGTGGATCACCCACGGGGGCCGGGCCGACTACTACACGCTGTTCGCCCGTACCGGCGCCCCGGACTCGGGCCCGCGCGGCATCAGCTGCTTCCACGTCCCGGCGGACACCCCCGGGCTCGGGGCGGCCGCACCCGAACACAAGATGGGCATGCGCTCCTCGCCCACCGCGGGCGTGCTCCTGGACGACGTCGAGCTGGGCGGGGACGCGCTGGTGGGGGAGGAGGGGAAGGGGTTCGGGATCGCCCTGGCCGCACTGGACTCCGGCCGCCTGGGCATCGCCGCGTGCGCGGTGGGGCTGGCCCAGGCCGCGCTCGACGCCGCGGTCTCCTACTCCCGGGAGCGCCAGCAGTTCGGCGGGGCGATCGGCGACTTCCAGGGGATCGGATTCCTGCTGGCCGACATGGCCACGCAGGTCGCCGCCTCGCGGGAGCTCTACCTGTCCGCGGCACGCCTGCGCGACGCGGGCCGCCCCTTCGGCAAGCGGGCCGCCATGGCCAAGCTGATGGCCAGCGACACCGCGATGCGGGTCACCACGGACGCCGTCCAGGTGTTCGGCGGCTACGGGTACACCCGTGACTTCCCGGTCGAACGCTACATGCGCGAGGCCAAGGTGCTCCAGATCGTGGAGGGCACCAACCAGGTGCAGCGCCTGGTGATCAGCCGCCACCTGGCCAAGGAGGGCTGACGCCCGGCCGGGGCCGGTCCGGTCACCCCCGCAGGAGGTCGGCGGTGCGGTCGGCGGGCTGCACCGTCAACCGCACCTCGCGATCGGTGAGCACCGCCAGAGCCGCGCGGTACTGCGGGCCCCCGTCCAGGTCCGACAGCCACGCCGCCCCCGGGCCGCCGCCGCCCTCCCAGGACAGCAGCCGGGCCCGCGCGTCCGGAGCGCTGACCGCCACCCGGCGCAGACCGCCGGACAGTCCGAGCCCGGTCGCCTTGAGCAGCGCCTCCTTGCGCGCCCAGTAGCCGAAGAACGCCGCCGTCCGGTCCGCCTCGGGCATGGCCTTCCACGCCTCCTGCTCGCTGTCGGCCAGCGCGTACCCGGCCAACCCGGCCAGGTCCCGCGCCTCCGAGACCCGTTCCACGTCCACGCCCACCGGCGTCTCCCGGGCCAGGGCCAGCACCACCCACTCACCTGAGTGGCTGACCGAGACCTCCCACCCCAGGGCGGCTCCCGTGGGCACGGGCTTGCCGTGCGGCTCCTCCCGCACGCCCGGCGGCGCCTGCGCGCCGGTCCTCGCCTTGTCCTCACAGGACCGGCAGCGCAGCTCGAAGGCGACCCGCTCCGGGGCGCAGCCGGTCCGGTCGGCCAGGACCAGCCGGGACAGGGCACGCCCCAGCAGGTGGCGGTCGCGGTCGGCCTGGAGCCGGAAGCGCTCCTGGCGTTCGCGTTCGGAGCGGTCCAGCAACCGCAGCAGGCGTTCGCTCGCGGAAGAGGTGTGGGCCCACCACACCGTGGAGTCGAGGGGCGCGGAGCTGAGCGTCATGCCCCCCATTGTCGCCGATCTTCCCGGCGATCGGTGGTGTGAGCCCAAGCCAAACGGGGCATCCGGTAAGTGGCAGGTCAGCCCGCCCCCCTTGGAGGCCCAGATGTCCGTCGTCATGATGCTCGGTGCCGGAGCACTCGTCGGCCTCGTCGCCCTCACCGTGCTCTTCCTCGTCACCCTCCTCTCCGACAGGCCGGAGAGCGAGGCGCACCCCACCCGGGACCGCTCCGTACTCTAGGTGTGCGCGGCCCCCCGCCGTGCGCCACGACCAGTACGGAAAGGGTGGGCCCGTACCCATGACCGAAGAGAGCCGTCCCGCCTTCGCCGCCGAACGCCGGGAACGCATCCTGGAACTGGTGCGGGCCAACGGCAGCATGTCCCTGCGCGACCTCGCCGCCAAGGTCCGCGCCTCGGAGGTCACCGTCCGGCGCGACGTCCGCGCCATGGAGGCCGAGGGTCTGCTCGACCGCCGCCGGGGCGGCGCGGCGCTGCCCGGCCGGATGGGCCACGAACAGAGCTACGCGGGCAAGAGCGGGCAGTGCGCCGCCGAGAAGGCCGCCATCGCCGCCGTCGCGGCCCGCCTGGTACGTCCCGGCGACGCCGTCACCATCGGTCCCGGCAGCACTGCCGAGGCCTTCGCCCGGGCGCTCCTGGGCCACGGCGACCTCACCGTCGTCACCAACTCCCTCCGGGTCGCCGACGTGCTCGCCGGGGCCATGGGGATCGAGGTCGTGATGACCGGCGGCACCCTGTACGCCCCCACCCGGGCGCTCGTCGGCACGGCCGCCGAGGAGTCCCTGGCGGGCCTGCGGGTCAACCGCGCCTTCCTGTCCGGCAACGGGGTCAGCGCCGATCGCGGGCTGAGCACCCCCAACCCCGCCGTGGCCAGCGTGGACCGGGCGCTGTCCGCCTGCGCGGAGGAGACCATCGTGCTCGCCGACCACACCAAGGTCGGCGCGGACACCATGGTGCCGACCGTCGCCCCCGAGGAGATCGCCCACCTGGTCACCGACAGCAGCGCCGACCCCGAGGTGCTGATGACCCTGGAGGAGACCGGCGCCCTCGTCCACGTCACCGTGGTCGCCGGCGAACGCGGCCAGTGACGTACCGGGGGCCCGCGGCCCGGCCCCGGAGGCAGGCGCGTACCGTACCGGCCACACCTATTGTGTGGTGAGCGTTCCATGAGTGATCCTGGACGCCCCTGCCAGACCCGACGTCCACCCACCCCAGGAGTCGCCGCGCATGCCCACCGACCCGACGCCCCCGACCGCTCCGGTGCGGATCACCCCCGAACCGGTGGCGCTGCCCGAGCCCTGGCGGAGCTCGGCCCTGACCGTGGTCGTGCCCACCTACGACGAGGCCGGGAACCTGCCGGTCCTGGTGGCGCAGCTCATGGCGCTGGACCTGCCCCGGCTGCGGGTCGTCGTGGTGGACGACAACTCCCCGGACGGCACCGGCGAGGTCGCCGACAAGCTCGCGGCGGAGCTCGGCGGGCGGCTTTCCGTGGTGCACCGCACCCGCAAGGACGGGCTCGGCCGCGCCTACGTGGAGGGCATGACCCGTGCCCTGGCGGACGGGGCCGAGTACGTCGTGCAGATGGACGCCGACCTCAGCCACCCGGTGGGGTACGTCCCCCAGCTCCTGGGCACGCTGCACTCCACCAACGCGGGGGTGGTCATCGGCAGCCGTTACGTGCCCGGCGGTAGCCTCTCCGAGGCCTGGGGCCTACGCCGCCGCCTGCTCAGCGGGTGGGCCAACACCTACGTCAAGCGGGTGCTGTCGATCCCCGTCCAGGACGTCACCGCCGGTTTCAAGATCTGGCGCGCCCCCGCCCTGGAGGTCCTGGACCTGGCGAGTATCGAGAGCACCGGCTACGCCTTCCAGGTCGAGATGCACTACCGGGCGTTCCGGCGCGGGCAGAAGATCATGGAGATCCCCATCCACTTCGAGGACCGCGTCGTCGGCCAGAGCAAGCTCGACGGGGCGGTCGCCCTGGAGGCGGCGCTGCGCCCGCTGCGCCTGCGCCGCGCGGAGAACGCCAGACGCTGACCGTGTCCCCCTTGGGCGCGCGCCCCTTCACCTGCGATCCTGCGGGGGTCGGGACGATGAGCGAGGGGGACCACATGTCCGAACAGCCCTACGACGTGGACGCCGACATGGGGGAGGACCCCCAGGAGAGCGAGATCGCCGAGGCCGAGAGCCGCCAGAACCCGGACGCGCCCGTGTACGGGTACACCTTCGAGGACGAGAGCGCCGCCACCGAGCGCGGCATCGACCAGGAGGTGCGGGAGGAGCGCGACGACGTCATCCCGCGCGAGGACTTCGAGCTCGACGAACCCGGCGCCGAGGCGGAGGCGGTCCACGAGGAGGACGAGTCCTGAGCCCGTCGGGCCCCGGGAACCGCCGCGTTCCCGGGGCCCCGCCGCGTCTGCCGTCTCCCGGCGGCGGACCGCACCGGCGCCGCCGGACACCCGCGCTACTCCGTCGGGCGTCCCGCCCGGGCCCCGGACGCGCGGACGGTCCTGCGACGCGCGGACCGTCACCCGACGCGCGCATGGTCCCGGGGTGTTGTCCACAGGATCGCCAACACATGTGATCTTCGAGGTCAAAGCGGGGATGACCCTGGTAGGGAGGCGGACAACGTGACCGAACGACCCTACGACGTGGACCTGGACCTCGGAGACGATCCCCAGGAGACCGAGGTCGCCCAACGAGAGCGCGTACTGGACCCCGACTTCGACATCCTCAGCTACGACTTCGAGGACGACGACAGCCGCGGCGGCCTCGGCATCACCGAAGAGGTGCGGGCCGAACGCACCGGCGTCGTCCCCCGACAGCGCTGGGGCGGGTACCGCAGCGCCGAGGAGGAGGCGCTGAGCGTGGTCCTCGACCCCGACGCCGTCAACGACCGGCCCCCGGAGGGGCACGGGACCTGACCGTCCTCAGCGCTCCGTACGGCCGCCGCCGTTCCCGGCGGTCGACCCCGGACAGGAGCGCAGCGGCGGGCCGGTCACGCCGCAGAACCGCACCGGCTGCTCCTCGCCGAGCGGTTCCACCGCACTGGTCTCCTCGGGCAGGGAACCCCGCCCGGCCGCCTCGGCCGCCTCCGGCATCCGACCGCGCGGCAGCACCAGGGCACACAACGACGCCACCACACACAGGCCCGCGAGGATCAGCATGGCCGTGCCGAACCCCGTCGCCAGCGACGCCGAGTGCCCCTGCGACCCCGCCCCCTGGCCGCCGGACCCGCCGATTCCGGCCAGCACCGGTACCGCCGCCACCCCGATCAGCTGCGCGCCCCGGGCGAACGTGTTGTTGACCCCCGACGCCAGCCCCGCGTGCCGCTCCGGAACCGAGGCGAGCACGGTGGCCGTCAGCGGGGCCACGGTCGTGGACAGACCCAGCGCGACCAGCAGCACCCCCGGCAGCACCCCGGTCAGGTACGGGGCGTCGCCGTGCAGCCGGGACAGCACCGCGAACCCGACGGCCAGCAGCAGGGGACCGACCACCAGCTGCGTCCGCGGCCCGATCCGCGAGGCGAGCCTGCCCGATCGCGCCGACAACAGCAGCATCAACAAGGTGATCGGCAACGACGCGGCCCCGGCGGCGACGGGGGAGTAGCCCGCCACCTCCTGGAGGAAGATCACCAACAGAAACAGCAGCGGACCCAGCGAACCGTAGATCAGCACCGTGGCCCCGTTGGTCACGCTGAACGGCAGGGAGCGGAACAGCCCCAGCGGAAGCATGGGGGAGGCGGTGCGCGCCTCCACGAACACGAACACCGCCAGCGCCGCCACACCCACGACCGCGCCGGTCCACACGGCGGGGGTGGGACCCACCGCGCCCCACTGGATCAGCGCGTACGTGACGCCCGCCAACGCCACCACGCCCAGCAGCGCCCCGCCGTAGTCCAAACGCCCCTGGCTGGAGGTGTCCCGCGACTCCGGCACACGGAACCGGGCGATCAGCAGCACCACGACCGCGACCGGCAGGTTGATGAGGAAGATCAGGCGCCAGTCACCGATCTGCACGAGCCAACCGCCGACGAACGGCCCCACCGCCGCCGCCACACCGGTCAGGCCCGACCACGCGCCGATCGCCCGCGCCCGGTCGTCCTCCCGGAAACCCGCCTGGAGGATGGCCAGGCTCCCCGGGGTCAACAGCGCGCCGCCCACCCCCTGGATCACCCGCCCGGCGACCAGCCACCCCAGGTCCGGCGCGAACGTGCACAGCGCCGACGCCAGCGCGAACACCGCCACACCCGCCATGAACAGCCGCACCCGACCGAACCGGTCCGAGAGCGAGCCGCTCAGCAGGATCAGCGCGGAGAGGGTGACCATGTACCCGTTGACGATCCACTGGAGCCCGGCCAACCCCGTGCCGAGGTCCCCCTGGATCGCGGGGAGCGCCACCGTCACCACCGTGGAGTCCAGGAACGCCATCCCCGAACCCAGGACCGTCGCGGTGAGCATCCACCGGGCCGCGGGCGTCCCCCACGCCACCTGACCGGCGGGCACCGGCACCGAACCACTCATACGACACACCTCCCAGGACTACCGCCACCATAGGAGCGGGCCCCCTCCCGGAGGAGGGGGCCCGCGCCGACTTTTCGTCGTCCTGTGCGGTCTTGACCGCCGGCTACTCGCTGGCGAGCGCTCCGGTGATCGAGGTCCCGGCGGCCCGCCGGGCGGGCAGGACCGCGGCCAACAGCCCGGCCAGCACGGCGATCGCGATGAACACCGCGATCTGCGCGACCGGGACGCTGAACACCAGGCCCGGCAGGACCGCGGCACCGGCCGCCCAGCCGAACAGCACGCCCAGGGAGATGCCGATGCCCGCGCCGATCAGGCACAGCAGCACGGCCTCGACGCTCAGCATCCGGCGCAGCTGCCCCTTGCCCAGGCCCAGCGCCCGCAGCAGGGCGGACTCCCGGGTGCGCTCCAGGACGGACAGCGCCATCGTGTTGGAGATACCGAACACCGCGATGATGATCGCCAGGCCCAGCATCGCCGCGATGGAGTAGAAGGCGATGTTCATCATCTCGGAGAACTGGTTCTTCATCTCCGCGACTGACATGACCTGCACCATCGGGTACTCGTCGACCGCCGCGTAGACGGCCTCGCGCACCTGCGCCGCGTCGGCGCCGTCGGCGGCGCGCAGGTGCAGGAACTGGCTGTCCCTGATCTCCGGGAAGGCCGCCGAGAAGTCCTCGGAGGTGACGACCGCGCCCCAGAAGGCGGCACCGTCCTCGGCGATCGCGACGATCTCCAGGTCGAGGTCCCCGCTGGGGGCGGGAACGGTGAACGTGTCACCCACGCTCCGGCCCTCCGCGTAGGTCTGGGTCACGACCACCTTGCCCGACTCCAGGTCGGTCAGGTCGCCTTCGACCGTCTCGTCCTTGATGTCGACGCCGATCTCAGCACCGTAGTAGGCCATCACCGGCAGACCCATGGCGGTCGGGTCGGAGTCGTCCTCGATGAAGGTGGAACGCTGCGCCATGACCTTCTCGAGCAGCGGGCTCTCGGACAGCTTCTCCTGGACCTCCTGCGGGACGAGCGCCTCGGTGCTCTCCTCCTCGACCGCGTCCTCGGAGACTCCCTCTTCCGGGCCGGTCTCCTCCACGGGGCCTTCGACGGCACCCTCGACAGGGTCGCCCTCCTGGGCCGCCCGGGCCGCGTCCTCGGTGCCCTCTCCCTCGACGGTGCCCTCGGCACCGTCCTCGGCGCCGTCGACGCCCTCCTCCGGTGCGGCGGCGTTCTGCCCCTCCGGGGCGTACTGGGCGCTGATCTGGTAGTCCACCGGGAACTGCTCGTCGAGCTGTTTGGTCAGCGTGGACTCGAAGGAGGTGCTGATCACCGAGTAGCCGGTGATGAGCGTGGCGCCCACCGTCAGCGCGATCATCGCGGTCGCCGCGCGGCGCGGGCTCCGGGTGGAGTTGTCCACCGCCAGCATGCTGGGAACGCCCACCCGCCGCAGCGGGACGCCGACCACCCTGACGATGCCGCGCACCAGCAGGGGACCGAGGACGACCACGCCGACGAAGGCGATCAGGGCGGCACCGGTCACGACGAACAGGCCGTTCGGGTCCGGGCCCATGCTCTGGCTCAGCGCGACCAGCCCGGCGGAGGCGGCGAAGGCCAGCAGGCCGAACACCACGCGCACCCACCCGGTGCCCTTCTCCAGCCCGGAGGCGGTGGCGCTGGTGCGCAGGGCGGCCAGCGGCGCCACACGGGTGGCCCGGGTGGCCGGAACCAGCGCGGAGAACACGGTCATCAGGGTGCCGACCAGCAGGCCCACGATCACGGCGGTCGGGCTGACCACCACGGACGCGGTGACGTCGGAGCCCATCAGCTGTCCGCCGAACCGGGCACCGGCCGCGCCGACGCCCACACCGGCCAGCACACCGAGCGCGGAGGCCACCAGGCCCACCACGAACGACTCGCCCAGCACGGAACGGAAGACCTGGCCGCGCTTGGCGCCCACACAGCGCAGCAGGGCCAGCTCACGCTGACGCTGCGCGATGAGGATCGCGAAGGTGTTGTAGATGACGATCCCGGCGACGAACATCGCGATGACGCCGAAGAGCAGCAGAGCGACGCGCAGCACCTCGGTCTGGGCGCCCGCGCTCGTGGCCATCTCCTCGCCGAAGGCGGCGCCGGTCTGCACCTCGGTACCGGTCACGGCGGCGACCGCCTCGGCGGCGTCCTCGTCGGTGGAGCCCTCGGCCGCGCGCACGTCGATCTCGGAGTAACCCGAGGCGCCGGTCATCCCCTGGACGGTGTCCGGGGCGAAGACCACCGCGCCGCCGAAGCTGTAACTCGGGTCGACACCGAAGTCGACCAGGCCGGTGACGGTGAACTCGCGCTTCTCCTGCTCGGGGTCGAGCACCGTGACGGTGTCACCGACCTCGAAGCCGGTCTGGTCGGCGGTCGAGGTGGCCAGCGCGATCTCCTCGTCGGAGGAGGGCAGTTCCCCCTCGCTGGCGGAGAACCGGCTGGTCTCGCCGAACGCGACGGCGGCGGGAGGTGTGAAGCCGAACGCGCGGCCCTCGGCGTCCAGGAGCACGGCCTCGCCCCGGACCAGGCCGTCGGCCCCGGCGACCTCGGGCAGGGCGCGGATCTCGTCCAGCACGGAGTCGGTGAAGGGAACCGGCTCCAGCGGGAAGCCGTCCTCGTCCTCACCCTCCCCCGCCTCGGGGACGGCGATGGCGTCGACACTGGTCGCCGACCCCATCACGGACTTCTCGTAGCTGGCCTTGAGGGTGTCGGCGAAGACCAGCGTCCCCGACACGAACATGACGCCCAGCAGGATGGCTAGGACGGTGGTGACGTACCGGGACTTGTGGAGCCTGAGCCCGGCGAGTGTGGTGCGGAGCATGGAGGTCAGGCCTCCAGCTTCAGCAGGCGCTCGGAGACGACCTCGGCGGTGGGCGCGTGGACCTCGTCCACCAGGCTGCCGTCCCGCAGGAAGACCACGCGGTCGGCGTAGGAGGCCGCGACCGGGTCGTGCGTCACCATGACGATGGTCTGGTTCAGGTCCTTGGCCGAGTCGCGCAGGAAGGCCAGCACCTCGGCACCCGAACGGGAGTCCAGGTTGCCGGTGGGCTCGTCCGCGTAGACGACCTCGGGGGCGTTGAGCAGGGCGCGGGCGACCGCCACGCGCTGCTGCTGCCCGCCGGAGAGCTTGGTGGGCAGGTGGTCGAGCCGGTCGCGCAGCCCCACCACGTCGATGATGTGGTCGAAGCGCTGCTGGTCGACCTTGCGCTTGGCGATCTGCGAGGGGAGCAGGATGTTCTGCTCGGCGGTCAGCATCGGCAGCAGGTTGAACGACTGGAAGATGAAGCCGATCCGGTCGCGGCGCAGCAGTGTCAGCTCGGCGTCACGCATCCCCGTGATCTGGGTGCGGCCCAGGTGCACGGTGCCGGAGGTGGGGACGTCCAGCCCGGCCAGGCAGTGCATCAGGGTCGACTTGCCCGACCCGGAGGGGCCCATGATCGCGGTGAACGCGCCCCGGTGGAACTCCACGTCCACACCGGCGAGGGCGTGCACCTGGCTGCCGCCGGTGTCGTAGGTCTTGGTGAGCCCCCGAGCCACCACCACCGGCGGGGCTTGGACCGGGGACGTGGGCTTCACAGCGGACTCGGTCACGACGACAACTCCAGAGATCGGGAAAGGCGGGGTGCCGGTGAGCGGGGTGACCCCCGTGCTCCTCGGCGTGTTCCTTCACGCTAGGTCCCCGACGCCCTCCGCCACCTCGGCCTCCGGGCTGATCCTCACCCCGGCCAAAGGCATGACACGGGGCGGGTTCGGGACTCCTTCGTCAGGGCCGACCCCCGACTTTCGTAGGGGGTGCGCCCGCCGCGCGCACCGCCCGCCCGTGCTCGAAACCGCCGTGAACTGCGAGAACGTCGCCAGAGTCACTTTCGTCGGGTCGGCGCTCCGGGTCGGCCGAACGGACGACCCCCGGGCGAGGTGCCACCGTAGACTCTGGCGGATGAAGACGTGGTCGCAGGATCGCCTGCGTGACCTCGGCGCCCTGCTGCGCCACAACTGGCACTGGTGGTGGAAGCGCCGCCTGCGCGTCGCCGACTGGTGCTACGCCCTCTTCACGCTGCCCTTCAGCGGGCTGATGATGCTCGCCGGGACCGCCACCGGCCCGGGGTTGCTGGCCACGCCGTTCGACATGGGCATGGCCCTGGTGGACGATCCCCGCTCCGCCGTCCTCGCGGGCTTCCTCGCCTACGCCCTACCGGGCACGCTGGCCTCGGTCACGATGCTGTGGCGCCGCAGCAGACCCGCGTGGCTGATGGTCGCCGGGCTGCTCATGCTGGTCCTGTACGGGAACCCCGTCCCCCTCATGGTGGGCCTGTACTCCTACCCCGCGCACTTCAGCGACCGCACGCCCCTCGTCGGCTGGTTCACGGTCTCCCTGCTCAGCCTCGGCGCCCTCTACCACTCCACCCCGGTCGGCTTCGTCGTCCTGGCCGTGTTCTACCTGGTCGTGCCGGTCATCGGCGGACTGTGGATCGGAACCAGGCGCCAGCTCATCGACCGCCTGAAGGAACGGGCCGAACGCCTGGAACGCGAACAGCACATGCTCGCCGAACAGGCCATCGGAGCCGAACGCACCCGCATCGCCCGGGAGATGCACGACGTCGTCGCCCACCGGGTCAGCCTCATGGTCCTGCACGCGGGCGGACTGGAGGTCTCCACCGCCGACCCCCGCACCGTCGAGGCGGCCGGGCTCATCCGCACCACCGGGCGCGAGGCCCTCTCGGAGCTGCGCGGCATCCTCGGGGTGCTGCGCGACGAGGACACCGACACCGCCCCTACCGCACCCCAGCCCGTCCTGGGCGACCTCGAACGGCTCGTCGCCGAGTGGCGCGGGGCCGGGATGCGGGTGAGATGGGAGAAGACCGGGCGGGTCCGGCCCCTGCCCGTCTCCGTCCAGCGCACCGCCTACCGGATCGTGCAGGAGGGGCTCACCAACGCCGCCAAACACGCCACCGGCGCCCCCGTGGAGGTGTGGCTGCACCACGGCGAGGACCGGCTGGAGGTGGAGGTGGCCAACGACCCGGCGACCGCGCCGGTCCACGCGCCGCCGCGCAGCGGGTTCGGCCTGACCGGCCTGCGCGAGCGCGTCGTCCTGGCCGGAGGAGAGCTCAGCTCGGGGGTGTGCCCGGACGGAGGATGGCGATTGCGCGCTATCTTGCCGGTGGGGGAGGACACGGCCCCCGACGCCAACAGCTCCGAAGCCGAGGAAGAGGGCACCGACGGTGATCCGCACGCTCCTGGTCGATGACGAACTCCTGGTCAGGTCCGGCCTGCGGATGATCCTGGAGGCCGACCCCGGGATCGAGGTGGTCGGAGAGGGCAGCGACGGCGAGGAGGCCGTGCGCCTGGCCGAGGAGCTCACCCCCGACGTGGTCCTGCTGGACATCCGCATGCCCGGCACCGACGGACTGGCCGCCGCCGCGCGGCTCAACACCCTGGCGCACGCGCCCCGGGTCGTCCTGCTCACCACCTTCGACCTCGACGAGTACGTGCACGCCGCGCTGCGCGCCGGAGCGGTGGGCTTCCTGCTCAAGGACACCCCGCCCCGGGAACTCATCAACGCGGTGCGCACGGTGTACGAGGGCCACGCGATGCTCGCGCCCAGCGTCACCAAGCGCATGCTCGAACGCTTCGCCTCCCCCGCGCCCGCCGACTCCGCGGCCGGGCGCACCGAGGCCCTGCGCCGGCTCTCGGCGCTCAGCGAGCGTGAACGCCAGGTCCTGGTGGCCGTCGCCGAGGGCAAGTCCAACGCCGAGGTCGGCCGCGCGCTGGACATGCGCGAGACCACCGTCAAGGCGCACGTGAGCCGTATCCTCGCCAAGCTGGAGATGTCCAACCGGGTGCAGGCGGCGATCCTCGCCCACGACGCGGGCTGGGCCTGAGACCCCCGACGGGCACGGGTGACCGGCCTCACCCCGTCGCGCGCACCGAACCGCATCCCCCCGCCACCGGGGGCTGCGCGCCGCCCGCGAACGCCCGGATCGTCCCGGAAGGCGCCCCCACCCGCCTCGGTTGCGTCTACCGGCCGGTAGCTCGGTAACCTGCAAGGCGATCCGCACCCGGAACATCACGTCGTGGCTGTTCAACAGCCGCAGAGAAGAGGAGCCCCTATGTCGCGCTCGGTACTGGTCACCGGTGGCAACCGAGGGATCGGTCTGGCCATCGCCCGTGAGCTCGCGGCTGGTGGGGACAACGTGGCGGTCACCTACCGTTCCGGCGAGCCCCCGGAGGGCCTGCTCGGCGTGCGCTGTGACATCACCGACTCCGCCCAGGTCGACGCCGCCTTCAAGGAGGTCGAGGAGGCCCAGGGCCCCGTGGAGGTGCTCGTCGCCAACGCTGGCGTCACCAAGGACCAGCTGCTCGCCCTCATGAGCGAGGACGACTTCTCCTCCGTCCTGGACACCAACCTCACCGGCTCCTTCCGGGTGGCCAAGCGCGCCGTGCGCGGCATGATGCGCAAGCGCTTCGGCCGCATCGTCCTCATCTCCTCCGTCGTGGGCCTGCTCGGCTCCGGCGGCCAGGCCAACTACGCCGCCTCCAAGGCCGGTCTCGTCGGCTTCGGGCGCTCCCTCGCCCGCGAGCTGGGCTCCCGGAACATCACCGTGAACGTCGTCGCCCCCGGCTTCATCGAGACCGACATGACCGCCGCCCTCAGCGAGGACCGCCAGGCGGAGATCAAGAAGAACGTCCCGCTGGGCCGTCTCGGCTCCACCGACGACATCGCCAAGACGGTGGGCTTCCTCACCGGTCCCGGCGGCGGCTACGTCACCGGCGCCGTGATCCCCGTCGACGGCGGACTGGGCATGGGCCACTGAGCCGGAACGACCACCAGCCCCACCCCAGCCACACACAGGACGGACCATCCCACCATGGGAATCCTCGAAGGTAAGCGCATCCTCGTCACCGGGGTGCTCACCGACTCCTCCATCGGCTTCCACATCGCCCGCCTCGCCCAGGAGCAGGGCGCCACGGTCGTGCTCACCGGCTACGGACGCATGGGCCTGGTGCGGCGCATCGCCAAGCGCCTACCCGAGACACCGCCCGTCCTGGAGCTGGACGTCACCGACGACCAGCACCTGGCGAGCCTGGCCGAGCGGGTCGGCGAACACGTCGACGGTCTCGACGGGATCGTGCACTCCATCGGCTTCACCCCCCAGGGGGCCCTGGGCGGCAACTTCCTCAACACCGAGTGGAACGACGTCGCCCAGGCGATGCACACCTCCACGTTCTCGCTGAAGTCGCTGACCACCGCGCTGCTGCCCCTCATGGACAAGGGCGGATCGGTCGTCGCCCTGGACTTCGACAACAGCGTCTCCTACCCGGTCTACGACTGGATGGGCGTGGCCAAGTCGGCGCTGACCTCCACCGCGCGCTACCTGGCCCGCTACGTGGGGGACCGGAACATCCGGGTCAACCTCGTCTCGGCGGGTCCGCTGAGCACCATGGCGGCCCGCAGCATCCCCGGGTTCGAGGAACTGGCGCGGCACTGGCCGGAGCGGGCGCCGCTCGGCTGGGACGTGAGCGACCCCGAGCCCGCCGCGAAGGCGGTCGTGGCCCTGCTGTCCGACTGGTTCCCGGCCACCACCGGCGAGATCGTGCACGTCGACGGCGGGTTCCACTCCACCGGAGCCTGATCCGTGGGCGGTGCCCCGAGCGGGGCGCCGCCCACACGTGCGTTCGCCGCACCGGTACCATCTGCCCCGCCGGTACACGTGTGGGAACCGGCGGCACGGTGTCGTTTCGGAAGGCGGACGGTATGGATCTGGGACTGTCGGGAGCGCGGGTCGTGGTGACCGGGGCCAGCAGGGGGATCGGCCGCGCCATCGCCCAGGTGTTCGCCGAGGAGGGCGCCGACCTGGCGATCTGCGCGCGCGGCCCGGAGGCCCTCGGGGAGGCGGCGCGCGAGCTGTCCGCGACCGGCGCGAAGGTGTTCACCCGCGCCCTGGACGTCACCGACCACATCGCGCTGCCGTCGTTCGTGAACGACGCCGCCTCCGAGCTGGGCGGCCTCGACGTGCTGGTCTCCAACGTGTCCGGGGGGAGCGCGCCGACCCCCGACCAGTGGGAGCGGGGGTTCAACGCGGACCTCATGCCGTTCGTGCGCCTCACCGAGGCAGCGCGGCCCTTCCTCATCGGTTCCGAGCGCGGCGCCGTGGTGCTGGTCTCCACCACCTCGGCCCTGCACGTGACGACGCCCGCCGGAGCCCGCTCCTACGGCGCGGTGAAGGCGGCCCTGAACCACCACGCGTCGTCGCTCGCCCGCGAGTGGGCGCCGGACGGCGTGCGCGTCAACACGGTCTCGCCGGGGCCCATCGAGTTCCCCGGCGGCGGCTGGGAGCGGCGCCGCGACAGCGACCCGGACTTCTACGAGAGCGTGCGCGAGCGCGTCCCCTACGGCCGCCTGGGCCGCCCGGAGGAGGTGGCCCGTTCGGTGGCCTTCCTCGCCAGCCCCGCCGCCACCTACGTCACCGGCCAGAACCTGGTCGTCGACGGCGGCTTCCTCGACCAGGTCTGACCCGGCCAGGCCCTCCCGGGCAGTCGGCCCCACCCGGGCGTCCTGTGGACGCCCGGGTTGCCCATGCCGGAGACCATCGGATGTGAAGTCCGGCGCCCGGGTATCGCCCCGTGTTGATTCGTGTCGTTGTGTCCGGCGCCATCCGAATACGGCGCAGTCGTGTGCCGCGTCGAGCCGCTCGATAACGTCCCGGTCCACAACTGCGAAGCACAAACGGAGCACGCGCGGGCGGGTGACGGCGTCCGATGGCCTCTGGTCCACCGCCCGTCTGCCGGGGCACGTACTCGAACGTCGTCGTGCCTCAGCTTGCGCGCCAGGGTCTCTGGGCCTTGAGCCAGCCCTGACGGCGCGGTGGAGTGTCGCTGCGGTATCGCACACTGGGTGACCATGACGACCGAACCCGTGCTCCACTGCGTACGCGACTACTACTGGGGCTGCATCTACTGCTATGACGTTGAAGGCTACGACGGGGATGACGACCACCTCTCCGGCGACGGCCCCTTCTTCGCCGCGGACGACCATGTCGCCATCCAGGTGGCCAACAGCCGCGTAGTCGATCCGCGCGACGCCCACGTCGAACTGAAGGTGTACGTCCACGCTGTTCCCATGGCCTCGTCCGATCACGCGTCCGTGATCGTCCTGCCTTCCGGGGTTCTCTCGATCGGTGACGCAGACGGTTTCGACGAGATCCCCCTCCGCCCCGGGCGCTGGCTGATGCAGGTCGACCTGGATACTCGCCGACCGGAGGAAGCCCAATGGGTGAAGATCCATTTTTCTCCTGCAGATCCGCAGTAAACGAGGAGACTTGTCCGAGCTCTGTCGAGGACCGGGGTCGCCTCCCGTCATCCGCCAGTTCACCCGAGAGGGCTGTCTGTGCCTGCGGATTGCGATGTGGCGTTATGACGGTGGTTCGCTCCGTTGCGCGCCACTTGGTGCCGACCGCTGCCGATCCCACCGAGACTGCGGAGCACGAACGGCGCAACTCAACGAGCAATGAAGCTCGATGTCGGCCGCACGTGCTTCTCACGAGGTGGAATGGGGACGCGGGAGTAGACAGATACATGCGAGGACGCGCCAGCACCCTGGTGGCGAACTTCAGAAAAGAGCTTCGGGAAGTTCGGTACTTCCGATCCGCGCGCCGTTCTCGATCGGCAGTCCTGCTTCAAGTCGTTTGCGCCACCCCTTCGGGGGAGGCCAAGGAACTCCCCACGCTGCCAATTGGTCTCGGGTCCAACCGCCAGCGCGAGTACGGGCTGCGTCGATTTCTTCAGGAGTAGGCATCTGCAGGATGGTAGTCGTGAATACCCGGTATGAACAACGGCCGTGGTGGTCATCGTGGTGTGTTCGGGGCAGGTCCGCCGGGAGGCGCTCATCCTGCGCGTGACATGAGCAGATGTCGACCGTCGTCGCTGCGGGGGCGAGTGGTTCCCACCGGAGGAGACGCCAGTGAGATGGCCCACCTCGACGTGGGGTTGTTGGGATACGCGCTGGGTGGTGCCGGTGTCCTCTTCGCCCCCACGAGGGATGGCAACGATGACGGCGCGGGGGAGAATGGAGACCCACCCGCGTGAGAAGTGGAGAAGGTGAGGTCGTCGCGGTGATGGTCGTTTCCCTCCATCCGCGTCCGCTGACCACCGAGGAGCGATCGGTGGTCGACCGGATTCTGCGTGTGGGCTTTCCGGGTGCTGAGCAGCTCCGGCGCCAACTCGGCCGCATTCTGGTGGTGGCCTCCTGGGGGCCCGGTTCCGTCAGCGTGGACCTGAGGTTCACGGGCGGCGTCCCCCGGTCTCGCGTCGCTGACGGAGTCGTGCCGGTGACGTGTGCGGTGCTGGACGACGACGGTGGACTCCATGGGGAGATCCTCCTGTGGGCCGAGGCGGGTGGTCTGTCCGCCCTCGAATACGCCTGGTACGGGGATGAGCCGCCCCGTGCCCTGCCGAACGCGGATCGGATGGTCACGTCGCGGAGGTAACGGCTGCGCACCCGGGGATCGGGCCGCCACCGGCAGTACTTCTGATGAAGAACGGGATGGCGCGGGGTGAAATCCGCGTTGGGTGAACCGCCTCCGGGGAGTGAAGGCCATCCGTCCGTCCAGGTCAGGGACCTGAATGGCCCATCACTCCCGGAAGGGGCCCGGGGGAACGGCATGCGTTCACCTCCTACACATCGGAGGGGACGAATGGTAGGAAGTTGACGCGCAGGGCTTCCTCGATCCCCCCGCCGCCCGGAGGCTGTCCATGAAACGCCGGTGGTCGACCCGCTCACGTGCCAGCGCCTTCGCTGCCGCGGGTTCCGTCCTGGTCCTCACCCTCACACCCGTCGCGGCCGCCGCCGACACCCGCGACGACCCCCGGGAACACACCGGGTTCAGCGAGACCGTCGAGATCCCGCCGAACGGCTCCGTCGCGAGGGCCGACACCCCCGAACCCCGGATGGAGACGTTCGAGTCCGAGCGCCCGGTCGCACCCGGCACCACCCTGACCTCGTTCGACGCCTACGGCCCGGACGGGTACACCGGCACGCCGTCCTGGCTCCAGGCCGACCTGTTGACCACGGACCTCACTGCTGGGGTCAGCGTCGACTACCTCTTCCCCGGCCGGGTCACCGACCGGGAGCCCCTGAGCACCCAGGCCGACCGGGAGGGTGCGGTCGCCGCGGTCAACGGCGACTTCTTCGACATCAACGGTTCCGGCGCGCCCCTGGGCGTGGGTGTGCACGGCGGTGAACTCGTCCAGTCGCCGATGACTGATGACTACCGTGAGTCCTCCGTGGTCGTCACCCCCGACGGGCTCGGCTCGATCGGCGAGGTGTTCTTCGAGGGCACCGTCGAGCTGCCCGGCGGCGACACCCCCTCCCTGGACGCGGTCAACAAGCCGACTCTGGGCCCCGGCGAGATCGCCGCGTTCACCCCGCTGTGGGGCTCCCACTGCCGCTGCCGCGCGGTCGAGGGCACAGACGACGCCCTGGAGGTCGTCGTCACCGACGGAGTCGTCACCGAGGTCGTGGAGGAGCCCCGCGAGGGCGACATTCCCGACGACTCGTTCGTCCTGGTCGGTAGGGAGGCGGGCGCCCGGGCCCTCGCGGACCTGGCGGTGGGCGACCCGGTCAGTATCGACTACGAGGCCCGATCCAGCGATGACCAGGAGATCCACGCCGCCCTGAACGGCCGTCAGATGCTCGTCGTCGACGGCCAGGTGCGGCCCGGTAGGGAGAGCGACAACAACCCCGGCGCCCCGCGCATGGCGGTCGGGTTCTCCGAGGACGGTTCCCAGATGTTCCTCCTCAGCGTCGACGGGCGTCAGCCGTCGTTCGCCGCGGGGGTCGGCCTGGACGAGCTGGGCGCGATGATGGTCGAGGCGGGTGCGCACACCGCGCTCAACCTGGACGGCGGCGGATCGGCCACGATGGTGGCCCGCACCCCCGGCGCCGAGGAGGTGCGGGTGGAGAACCGGCCCTCGGACGGAGCCGAGCGCCACGTCCCCAACGGGCTCGGCCTGTTCGCCCCTGAGGGAAGCGGCCAGATCGACGGCTTCTGGGTGGAGACCCGGATCGCCCCCGAACGTGCGGGCGCCTCCGGATACACCCCGCCCAGTCGCCCGGACCGGGTCTTCCCCGGTCTGACCCGGACCCTCACGGCGGCCGGGTACGACGAGACGTACGGACCGGCCGATGCGGTGCCGAACTGGCGCTCCGACAACGGCCGGGTGGGGGTGGCCGACCGCGACGGCGTGTTCACCGCGCACGCGCCGGGAACCGCCACCGTCACCGCGCGCAAGCTGCGGGCCCGGGGCGAGATCGAGCTGACCGTGCTGGGCGAGCTGGCCCGGATCGAGACGACCCCCGGCAGGGTCGGGCTCGCCGACTCCGAGGCGTCCGCCGTGGTCCAGGTGACCGGCTACGACGCGGACGGGTTCGCGGCCCCGATCGAGCCGGAGGACGTCGAGCTGACCGTCGACGAGAGCGTCGCACGCGTCTCGGTGACCGAGGACGGGCGGTTCGAGGTCCGGGCCGCCACCGACAGCGGTTCCACCCTGGCCACGGTCCGGGTCGGCGACGTCGAGACGACCATGGCGGTCACGGTCGGCTTGGAGGAGGTCGTGGTCGCCGACTTCGAGGACGCCGACGAGTGGACCTACTTCGGTGAGCGCGCGGACGGCGACGTCACCGCGGCCGAGGGCCGTGACGGGCGGGGCGTGCGGTTGACCTACGACTTCACCGCCTCGACCGGGACCCGTACGGGCGGTGCCCTGCCCCCCGGCCGCACCCGGGAGATCCCCGGCCAACCACAGGAGCTGCGCGCCTGGGTCCACGCCGAGGGCAACGGCGAGTGGGCCAGCCTCCAGGTCTGGGACGGCGCGGGCCAGCTCCTGCCCGCGCTGCGCTCCGGCTACCTGAACGAGCCCGGCTGGCAGCAGCTGGTCTTCACCGTGCCTCCGGGCACCCAGTACCCGCTCTCGCTGCGCCGCGTGTACTTCGCCGAGACCGAACCCGGAGCGAGCTACCAGGGTGAGGTGGTCATCGACGAGATCACCGCCCTGGTGCCGCCGTCGGTCGACGTACCTCCCGCCGCGCCGGTCGTCGACCCGGTGGTGGCCCCCGGCGCGGCTGTCGCGGCCCGGGACTGGCGGTTCGCCGTGATCTCCGACGCCCAGTTCGTGGCCCGCGACCCCGACAGCGAGATCGTCGCCTACACCCGCCGCGCGCTCCGGGAGATCCGCGCCAGCGACGCCGAGTTCGTGATCATCAACGGCGACTTCGTGGACGAGGCCGCCCCGGAGGATCTCGCGTTGGCGCGGCGCATCCTCGACGAGGAACTGGAGGGCGAGTTGCCCTACTACTACGTCCCGGGCAATCACGAGGTGTCCGGGGGCACGCTCGACAACTTTAGGCAGGAGTTCGGGGACACCCAGCGGGTGGTGGACCACCACGGCACCCGGTTCGTCCTCCTGGACACGGCCCGCTTCTCGTACCTGGCCAGCGACTGGTCGCAGCTGCGGATGCTGCGCGATCAGCTGGACGCGGCGGCGGACGACCCCTCGGTGACGTCGGTCGTGGTGGCGCAGCACGTGCCCTTCCGCGACCCTTTGCCCACCAAGGCGAGCGAGCTCTCGGACCGCAAGGAGGCGGTCACGGTCGAGGCCTGGCTGGCCGGGTTCCAGGCGGAGACCGGCAAGGGCGCCGCGTTCATCGGCGCGCACGCGGGCCTGTTCCACGCGGGGCGGGTGGACGGCGTGCCCTACGTGATCAGCGGCAACGTCGGCAAGAACCCCTCCGCCGGTCCCTCGGACGGCGGGTTCACCGGCTGGTCGCTGTGGGGCGTGGACACCGGCGGCGACCCCGGGCAGGACTGGGTGGTGACCGAGCTGCGCCCGCACGTGGACGGCCTGGAGGTGGACGCACCCGAGTCGGTCACCGTCGGCGAACGGGTGCGGGTCGCGGCCACGGTGGACAACGACGGCACGGACGTGCCGGTCGCCTACCCGGTGAGTGCGGACTGGTCCGGCTCGGCGGGTGTGCACGTGGGTCGCGCGGACGACGCGGGTGAGGACCACCTCGCCGCGTTCGACCCCGGGACGGGCTGGTTCACCGCGCTCGCGGAGGGCACGGTGGAGCTCGACGTCACCGTCAACGGCGTGACCGAGGAGGTCACCGTCGAACTGACGCCCTGACGCCCTGACGCCCTGACGCCGAGATGCCTGGGGCCGACCGGGGACGGGGCCCAGCCGTGGGACACACGGTCGGGCCCCGTTCTGCGCTCGGAGGACGGGCGGGCCACCGATCCGTGTTTGGCTCTCCTCATCGAGCGGGAGGGTCCGGGCCAGGCACCTCGCTCTTGCTCCGGGGGCGGTAGGGCCCCGGCCAGCTCCCCCTCGTCCTCACTCGGAGAGCGGGGACGAACCGGGCCAGCGCTCCCTCATCCTTCGACCCGTAGAGGGGTGAGGCCCTGACCGGCACTGGTACTACCTCGCCCAAGGAGCGAGGAGGGGCTGTCCTAGGTCAGTCCTGCCTTCCCCTGCCCGTAGTCCGAGGAGGGGCGCCGGTGGGCAGGAAGCGGAACTGTTCGGGTGGGAGCTGAACGCCCTGCCTTCCCTTGCCCGGGGGGCGCGGGCCCGGCTCAGCCCGCGCGCAGCACGAGGGCCAGGCGGGTGCTGCGGTCCGGCGCGAGGGTCTCGCGCACGCCGGTCTCCAGGGCGCCGCCGGTGGCGTCGACCACGGACACGTGCCGGGTGGCTCTGGTCAGGGCTGTGTACGCCTGCGGGCGGGACACCGGTACCTGGGGAGGGAAGACCGCCACCACCGCGGGCCAGCGGCCCCCGTGCGCGACGGCCACGCTCACCGCCCAGCCGGGGCGCAGCGCGGAGGGGTCGGTGACGGTGACCCGGGTGCCGCCGGTCAGTTCGATGACCGCGCCCTCGGCCATCGCGCGCAGGTACCCGGTGTCGCCGGGACCGTAGCCCGGGCCCTCGGCGACGAGCACCACGCGGTCGCCCACGTCGAATCCGCCGTGTGCTCCGGGGCCGGGGTTGAGGCGTTCCTTGCAGGCGGTGTTGAGCGCACGGGCTCCGGCCGGGCCGTCCTCTCGGCAGGTCACCACCTGGACCTGGTCGGCGTCGATCCCCAGCGCGCGGGGGATGGAGTCGGTCACCAGCTGGGTCACCCGGTGGGCGGCCTCCTCGCCCGAGGACGCCGGGACGCGCACCACCTCGCGGTCGGGCGCCGCCACGTCGGGCCACTCGCCCTCGGACACCGCGCGGGCGAGCACCGCCACGGGGGAGGGGGTGCCGTCGTCGGCGAGGACCGCCACGTGCGCCGTGCGCGAGGCGGCCACGTCCTCCACCACCCGGCCCGGGGAGGCGGAGGGTGCCTGGTCGGGGTCGGCGAGCAGCACCAGGTGGGCGTCGTCCACGCAGCGGGCCACGAGGTCGGCCATCCGGGCCACGCCCAGCGACATCGACTCGCACAGCACCACGATCCCGGCGGAGACCGTTGCGCCGGAGAGCAGTGCGGCCAGGGACACCGCGCGGACGGGAGCCTCACCGGTGTTCGCCGTGGCCCCCTGGTTCCCCGTGGTCCCTCCGGGGCCCCGAGTCTCCGCGGCTCCCTGGGTGACCTCGGTCGTGCTGGTTCCCTCAGGCCCCGGGGCCTCTCCGGCCCCGGCGCCCGCGCCGGACTCCTGAAGCCCTGAGAGCCCTTCGACCCCGCCGGTCTCCCCGGGCCCGCCGGTCTCCCCGGCTTCTTCGGACCCTTCAGCCCAGTCGTCCCCCTCACTCTCGTTGGTCGCTCCAGCCCCGTCGGTCTCCGGGGCCCCGTCGGACCTGTCGGCCGCCCCAGCCCCGGCGACTCCGCCAGCCCCGGCGTTCGCGCCGGACTCCCCGGCGCCGTCACCGTCCCCGGGCCCGCGCTCTCCGTCGTCCCTCACCGCGTCGTCGGCACCCAGGAGCCGGTCCAGGTCGGCGTTGACGGCGGCGGCGGTCTGCGCGGTGGGCGCCACCACGGCGATGCCCACCTGGCTCTCCCGGGCGATCGCCGCCAGGCACAGCAGGGTGCGGGCGGCCTCGGCCTGGTCGCCGGGGCCGTGGCGCACCACGGTGACCGGGCGCAGGGTGGCGGTGAGCAGTGCCTCCCGGGTGGTGTCGGAGATCGCGAAACCGCCGTCGGAGGTGGCGGCGTCCAGGGTCTCGGCGGCGGTCATCGGGTCCATGATCGGTTCGCTGCCGCCGATCAGGCGCAGGAGCTGTTCACCGAGCCGCTCCTCGGCGTGCCCGACGTCGTAGGGCGCGTAGTGGCGTTCGGGGTCGGGCAGGTCCGGCAGGTCCGGGACCCCGCCCTCCTCGAAGTCGGTGTCGTCGTCGGCCTCGTCGCCGCTCTCGAACAGCGCGACCTCCTCGGCGGCGACCGCCGCCTCCAGCGCGGCGCGGGGGTCGGCGACACCGAGCTGGCCGACCACCGTGGCCAGCCGCTTCTCCTCGATCGCGGTGTGGCCGCGCCGAGCGGCGGTGCGCAGGGTGTGCCCGACCAGGGCGCCCAGGCGCCGGGGGTCGTCGGGGCGCGCGGCGTCGCCCAGGTGCCTGCGGGCGCAGTAGTCGGCCTGGTCGACGGTGACCTGGGGCAGGCGCAGCAACAGCCAGGGGTTGGCGTCCAGCTCGGCTGCGGGCTGGGGGCCCAGCACGGACGCCAGGCGCGGTGCCAGGGCGTGCGGGGCGCCCATCCGGTCAAGGACGGCTCGGACCTTCTCGACAGCCTCGGACACCGGTTCCCCTCGTCAGGTGGTTCGTGGACTCGCTGGGAGCCTACCGACTCGCGCCGACAACCGGTGTCGGCCGTCCACAGGCCGCCTCCGGTCCAGCACCGGGGTCACGTTCCGGGGTGTCTCGTGCGGTCACGACCCGGTGGACGCCTCGCCCTCCCCGACGACCCGGAGCACGGCGGCGCACGGGTCGGTGTCGGGAGCGGCCTCCTGCACGGCGGTGGCGGCGCGCGTCGCGGCCGCGCGGAACAGGGCCCGCAGGTCCTCGTCCAACCCGTCGAGCACCCGTTCCTCCACGTGCTCGACCAGCGCGTCGGCGCGGGCCAGGACCTCGGCGCCGTGGTCGGTGGGGCACACCCTGCGCACGCGGCGGTCGCCCGGGTCGGCTCGCCTCCGGACCAGGTCGGCGGCCTCGAGGTCGTCGATCAGGTAGGTCATCACGCTGCGGTCGATGAGCAGCCGTTCGGCCAGCGCGGCCTGGGTGGGGGCGTCACCCCGCGAGGCGGCGGCCAGCACGTGGTAGCCGCGGCTGCCGTGCGGGAGATCGGCCAGGACCGTCTCCACGAGCTCGTGCCAGCGGTGCAGTAGGACGGCCAGGGACCAGCCGAGGTTGTGCTCGCCGACGCCCGGCTCCGGAGTGGTGGGTGTCATGGTCCGAGCGTAGCAGGAATAGGTGTCACGGCAGATAAGTTGTGCTGAGTATCGTTTGCCACACAAACATTTCCCATGCAGGAGGCCAGGCCCCATGCCCGACTACGGACACCCCCTGGAGTTCGGCACCTTCCTCACGCCGTCCGCCCAGGACCCCGACCGCGCAGTCGGGCTCGCCGAGCTCACCGAGGCCGCCGGACTGGACCTGGCCACCTTCCAGGACCACCCCTACAACCCCGACCTCCTCGACACCTGGACGCTGCTCAGCTGGGTCGCCGCCCGCACCGAGCGCCTGCGCGTCTCCGGCAACGTCCTCAACCTGCCGCTGCGTCCGCCCGCCGTCCTCGCCCGCGCCGCCGCCAGCCTCGACCGCCTCTCCAAGGGCCGCTTCGAACTGGGCCTGGGCGCCGGGGGCTTCCGCGACGCCATCCACGCCATGGGCGGCCCCCTCCGTACACCGGGGCAGTCCGTGGACGCCCTCTCGGAGGCCATCGACCTCATCCGCGCCGCCTGGGACACCGACGTCCGGGGCGGGGTGCGCCTCCAGGGCGAGCACTACGCCGTCCAGGGCATGAAGCGCGGCCCCGAACCCGCCCACGACATCGGGATCTGGCTGGGCGCCTACAAGCCCCGCATGCTCCGCCTGGTCGGGGCCAAGGCCGACGGCTGGCTGCCCAGTCTCGGCTACGTCGAGGTCGGGGACCTGGCCGGACTCAACGCGGTCATCGACGACTCCGCCCGCGAGCACGGCCGCGACCCCCGGCAGGTCCGCCGCCTGCTCAACCTCACCGGTGCCGCCTTCACCCCGACCAGCGGTGGATTCCTCCAGGGGCCGCCCGAACAGTGGGTCGAACAGTTGCTGCCCCTGGCCCTGGAGCTCGGTGTCGCCACGTTCGTCCTGCCCACCGACGACCCCCGCACCGTCCAGACCTTCGGCGCCGAGGTGGCCCCCGCCCTACGCGAGGCTGTCGATCGCGAACGCGCCGGAGCCGGGACCCCGACCGGTCCCGCCCGCCCCTCCGCCGCCCTGGCCGCGCGCCGCTCCGGCATCGACTACGACTCCGTCCCGGCGTCCCTGCGCGACGGCGCGGTCGAGCCCGGGGACCGCGGCTACACCGGCGTCCGGCACGGGTACATGCAGCAGGGGCGCCCCGGGCTCGTGCTCAGGCCCACCGGACCCGAGCAGGTCGCCGAAGCCCTCGCCTACGCCCTGAAGCAGGACGCCCCGCTCAACGTGCGCAGCGGCGGCCACGGCATCAGCGGGCGTTCCACCAACGACGGAGGCGTCGTCCTCGACCTGGGCCGCATGAACGCGGTCGAGGTCCTGGACCCCGGCTCGGGTCTGGTCCGGCTGGGTGCCGGGGCGCGGTGGGGTGAGGTCGGCGCCGCCCTGCACCCGCACGGCCTGGCGATCAGCTCCGGCGACCACGGGGGAGTGGGCGTCGGCGGGATCGCCACCACCGGCGGGCTCGGGTACATGTCCCGTGCCCACGGATTGACCATCGACCGGCTCACCGCCGTCGAGCTGGTCACCGCGGCCGGGGAACGCCTGCGGGTGGACGCCGACCACCACCCCGACCTCTTCTGGGCGGTGCGCGGCGCCGGAGCCAACTTCGGTGTGGTCACCGCCGTGGAGGCCGTGGCCGCCCCGGTCCGGGACGTCGTCCTCGGCCAGTTCGCCTACGACGCCTCGGACACCGCCGCGTTCCTGAGAGCCTGGGGCGAGATCGCCGGGTCGGCCCCACGCGAGGTCACCGCGTTCCTCACCCTCGGAACCGGCCGGGGCGGGCAGGGCCCCGCCGCCCAGGCGATGGTCGTGTACGCGGGAGACGACACCGACGCCGCCGTCCGGGCGCTGGAACCCTTCCTCGAGGTCGGTCCGGTCCTGGACCAGCGAGCCCAGGTCGCCCCCTACCCGGCGGTCCTGGTGGGCCACGCCGGGCCGCACCAGGGCTCCGGGACCCCGGTCTCCCGTTCGGCGCTCCTGGAGCACGTCACCGAGGAGGCCGCCGGGGCGGTGGCCCGGGCGCTCGCTACCGGCGACGCCTACTTCGCGCAGTTGCGCCAGGTGGGCGGGGCGGTCAACGACGTGGCCGCAGACGCCACCGCCTACCCCCACCGCTCGGCCGGGTTCTCCCTGGCCGCGATGGGGCGCCGGGCCGAGCCGCTGGACCGCCGCTGGGCGGAGCTGGGCGGCGCGGCGCGGGGGCTCTACCTGAGCTTCGACACCCGCACCGGCCCGGAGGTGCTCGCCCAGGCCTTCCCCGAACCAGCGCTGCGGCGTCTGCGCGAGCTGAAGGCCGTGTACGACCCGCACGAGGTCTTCGACCAGAACTTCCCGATCCCGCCGCTGTCCTGACCCCCGACGAGGGGGCCGGCGAGGGCCGCCGACGGGTGCCCTCCCCGGTCGGCGGCGCCCGGCCTCAGCGCTCGGGCGCGGCCGTGGCGTCGTCCAGGGCGTCGCGGATCTTGGGGGGAAGCCGCACGTGCTCCACGGACAGGATCTCCTCCAGTTGCGACAGCGTGCGCGGGCCCACGACGGCGGCCGCCACGCCCTCCTGGTCGCGGGCCCAGCTCAGCGCCACCGCCAGCGGCGACACGCCCAGGCCCTCGGCGGCCGTGCACACCGACTCCACCACCCGGCGGCTGCGGTCGTCCAGGTAGGGCTCCACGTAGGGCGCCATGTGCGGGAACGCCGCCCGGGAGTCCGCCGGGACGCCGTTGCGGTACTTGGCACTGAGCACGCCCCGGCCCAGCGGCGACCACGCGATCACCCGGGCCTCGGCGGCCGCGGCGGCCGGCCGCAGCGCGTGGTCGGCGCCGCGGTTGAGCAGTGAGTACTCGGTGCCGGCGCTCACCAGCGGCACCCGCCCCGGCTGGGCGCGCTGCCACGTCGCCAGCGTGGCGAACTGCCAGGCCTTGAGGTCTCCGGTGCCCACGTAGCGCGCCTTGCCGGAGGCCACCGCCGCCTCCATGGCGGACAGGGTCTCCTCAGGGGGCGTGTGCGGGTCGAACACGTGCAGCTGCCACAGGTCCACGTAGTCCGTCTGGAGACGCCGCAGCGACGCGTCCAGCGACGCCAGGAGGTGGCGCCGGGAGCCGTCCACCGGTCGGTAGGCCTCCGGCGTGTGCCCGCTCTTGGTGGCCACCACCACGTCCTCGCGGCGCACCGTCCCGCGCAGCAGCCGGCCCAGGATGCGCTCGCTCTGGCCGCCCGTGTAGATGTCCGCCGTGTCCACGAGCGTGCCGCCCGCGTTCACGAACGCGGTGAGCTGCTGCCCCGCCTCCTCCTCGGAGGTGTCGTTCCCCCAGCTCATCGTGCCCAGGGCGGTACGAGACACCCAGAGCCCTGATCTGCCCACCTGTCGCTGTTCCATGCGGCGGAGAGTACCGTGTTCATCGGAAGTAGGCCCTGGGTACACCTTCGCTGCGTACTGTCGGCGCAGTCCCGAACAGTGCCGACGCGCGTCCTCCCGCCACGCGGGCCGTCCGGGTCGTCACCCATTTGGTTCGTGTCCGAGTCCCCGGGGCCCGGACCCGTCACGAAAGTCCGTACCGAGTGTCCATCTTCGAGGCGGTCGTTCTCGGCCTCATCCAAGGGCTCACCGAGTTCCTGCCCGTATCCTCAAGCGCCCACCTGCGCGTCTTCGCCGCCTTCTTCGGCTGGTCGGACCCGGGTGCGGCCTTCACCGCCGTCAGCCAGATCGGCACCGAGCTCGCGGTGGTCGTGTACTTCCGCAAGCGGGTGTGGGCGATCATCTCCGTGTGGTGCCGCTCCCTGGTCGACCGGGACCTGCGCGGCGACGTCAACGCCCGCATGGGCTGGTACATCATCCTCGCGACCATCCCCATCGGCGTCCTGGGCCTGCTCTTCGAGGACCAGATCGACGGTGTCTTCCGCGACCTGCGCCTCATCGCCCTGACCCTCATCGTCTTCGGCCTCATCCTGGGCGCCGTCGACCACTTCGCCCGCAAGCAGAACGAACTGGAGGACCTCACCCTCGGGCGGGGCCTGACGTTCGGCCTGTTCCAGACCCTCGCGCTCATCCCGGGCGTCTCCCGCTCGGGTGCCACCATCACCGGTGGCCGTCTGCTCGGGTTCACCCGACCGGCCGCGGCCGAGTTCGCGTTCCTGCTGGCCATGCCCGCCGTGTTCGCCTCCGGCCTGTACAAGATGCTCGACATCGGCGGCAACGAGTACGCGGGCTGGGGAGCCACCATCGTGGGCACCCTGGTGGCCTTCGTGATCGGCTACGTCGTCATCGCCTGGCTGATGAAGTTCATCTCCACGCACAGCTTCATGCCGTTCGTGTACTACCGCATCGCGCTGGGCGTGCTCATCCTCGTGCTGGTCACCACCGGTGTCCTCTCCCCGCAGGGCGGTGCCGGAGTCGGATAGCGGCCCCGAACCCGGCGACACCCGCCGGACGCACCCCGCACGCGCACACCCCCGGGGCGGACCGCCGGTCACGGCGGCCCGCCCCGGGGGCCGTGCCGACCTACCCTGGTGCCATGGCCACACCTGCTGACACCCCAGCCGACACCTCCGCCGCACCCGGGAACCCCTCCAGCGGTGCGACGTCCGCACCGGAGGCGATCACCCTCCTGCTCGTCAGGCACGGCCTGACCGACGCCACCGGACCGCGCCTGGCCGGGCGCGCGCCCGGGGTCCACCTCAACGACGCGGGTCGGGCCCAGGCCGCCCGGTTGGCCGCCCGGTTGGAGGGGCTGGCCCCGGCCGCGCTCGTCTCCAGCCCGCTCGAACGCTGCCAGGAGACCGCCGAGGCCGTCGCCGTACGGCTGGGCGTGCCCGTCACCACCGACGAGCGGTTCGTCGAGTGCGACTACGGCAGCTGGACCGGCCGTTCCCTCACCGAGCTCGCCGCCGAACCCCTGTGGCGGGTCGTCCAGGACCACCCCAGCGCCGCGCGGTTCCCGGGAGGGGAGGCGCTGGCCACGACCTCCTCGCGCGCCGTGGACGCCGTCCGCGACTGGAACGGGCGCCTGCTCGAACGGGTCGCGCCCGGGGTCGCCCCGCCCGTGTACGTGGTGTGCGGCCACGGAGACGTCATCAAGGCGATCGTCGCCGACGCCCTGGGCATGCACCTCGACCTGTTCCAACGCCTGCGCGTGGACCCGTGTTCGGTCAGCTCCATCACCTACACGCGCACCCGGCCCTTCCTGAACAAGCTGAACGACACCGGCGAACCCCTGGCCGCGGCCCTGCCCACCGCGTCGGAGACCAGGGGCGACGCCGCGGTCGGCGGGGGAGCGGGTCGACCGTCCGCGACGGCCTGACCGCCCGGGACGTCCTGATCGCCCTGACCGCCCGGGACCGCCGGATCGGCCGGGACCGGCGCGCCCCGAGTCGGCGGCCGCCCCGGCCGTGTCCGGGACACCCGCCGCGAGGCGCGCCGCTCCGTATCGCACGGCGTCACCGTCATCCCTTAGGGTGCTAGTCATGCCCGTCTTTCAGTTCAATCCGCCGGATCGGTTCGTCGCCGGAACCGTGGGCCAGCCTGGGGACCGCACCTTCTTCCTCCAGGCCGTCGGTGAGGGTCGCATCACCAGTGTCGTGCTGGAGAAGGCCCAGGTGGAGGCCCTGGCCACCCGCATCGAGGAGCTGCTGGAAGAGGTGCACCGACGCTTTGGCGCTCCGCCGGACGACGTGACACCGCCCGAGGACGACGGTCCGCTGGAGCAGCCCATCGAGCAGGACTTCCGGGTGGGCACCCTCGCCCTGGCCTGGGACGCCGAGGCGGCCCGCGTCATCATCGAGGCCCAGGAGATCGACGAGACCGCCACCGAGGAACTGGTCGAGGACGACGACGAGGAGGAGCTGGAGGTCTTCGCCGAGGAGGCCCCCGCCCACCGTGACGTCCTGCGCGTCTACCTCACCCCCGGTGAGGCGCGCGCCTTCGCCGGCCGCGCCCTCAAGGTTGTCTCCGCCGGGCGCCCGGACTGCCCGCTGTGCGGACGACCGCTCGACCCCAACGGCCACATCTGCGCACGGCAGAACGGCTACCGTCCGGACCGTCTCGTCTGAGGCGGCCGTGGACGACGACACCACCGGGGCGGCTCCGACCGCGGCCGTCCCCCCGCCCGAGGTGACCACGACGGCCTTCGGAGGGCTCTCCCCGTCCGAGGGGCTCGACCTGCTGCGCCGGGGCGAGATCACCGTGGAGGGGCGCCTGACCGCGGCCTCCAACGCCACCCTGTACTGCACGGTCTCCGACGGCGGGGTGTCGGCCGCGTGCGTGTACAAGCCGGTCGCGGGGGAGCGGCCCCTGTGGGACTTCCCGGACGGAACGCTCGCCGGCCGCGAGGTGTCCGCGCACGCCGTCTCCGAGGCGCTCGGCTGGTCCGTGGTACCGCCCACCGTCCACCGCGACGGCCCCTACGGCGAGGGCATGGTCCAGCTGTGGGTGCACGGCGACACCACCGTCGACCTCGTCGCCCTCTCCCGGGAGACCGACCACCCGGGGCTGCGCAGGATGGCCGTCCTGGACGCCGTGATCAACAACTCCGACCGCAAGATCGGCCACCTGCTGCCCACCCCCGAGGGGCACCTGTACGGCTGCGACCACGGGGTGTCCTTCGCCGAGGACTACAAGCTGCGCACGGTCCTGTGGCAGTGGCAGGGGCAGCCCCTCACCGACGAGGCGCTGATCTCCCTGGCTACGCTGCGCACCCGGCTGCGCGACGCCCGCGACCCGCTCGGCGCGCTGCTCTCCGCGCACCTGACCGGACCCGAGGTGTACGCGGTCCGGGAACGGGTGGACCTGCTCATCCACCACGGCATCCACCCCTACCCCGCACCCGACTGGCCCTCGGTCCCCTGGCCTCCGGTGTGAGCAGTCTCAACACCCCAACACGCGGAAACCGGACAACGGGAATGGCGCCGTAGCGGTTCGTACCTGCACAATGGGGCACGTGAGCAACGAGTGGAACTACCTTTTCGACATGGACGGCGTCCTCGTGCGCGAGGAACACCTGATCCCCGGCGCGGACACGCTCATCGCGGAGCTGCGACAGCAGGGGACCCCGTTCATGGTGTTGACGAACAACTCCATCTACACCCCGCGCGACCTGCGGGCACGACTGCTCAACACGGGGCTGGACATCCCCGAGGAGTCCATCTGGACCTCCGCGCTGGCCACCGCGCAGTTCCTCCAGACCCAGCGCCCCGGCGGGTCCGCCTACGTGGTCGGTGAGTCGGGCCTGACCACCGCCCTGCACAACGTGGGCTACGTGATGACCGAGCGCGACCCGGACTACGTGGTCCTGGGCGAGACCCGCACCTACAGTTTCGAGGCCATCACACGGGCGATCCGCCTCGTGCGCAACGGCGCCCGGTTCATCGCCACCAACCCGGACGAGACCGGGCCCAGCGCGGAGGGACCGCTGCCCGCGACCGGCGCCGTCGCCGCCCTGATCGAGAAGGCGACGGGGCGCCGCCCCTACTTCGTGGGCAAGCCCAACCCCCTCATGATGCGGTCGGCGCTGCGCCGCATCGGCGCCCACTCCGAGAACACCCTCATGGTCGGCGACCGCATGGACACCGACGTGCTCAGCGGTCTGGAAGCGGGTCTACAGACCGTCCTGGTCCTGTCCGGCATCTCCGACCGGGACACCGCCGACCACTTCCCCTACCGGCCCACCCGGGTGATCGGCTCGGTCGAGGAACTCGTGGGCCACACCCAGAGCCCCTTCGACACCCCCGCCTGACACCCCGTGGACACGACGACGGGGGCGGTGGACCGTGTCCACCGCCCCCGTATCCGTCGTGGGGCAGGCCGTCGCGGCCGTCCCAGGGGTCAGGCGCTCTGCCGCTGCTTGGCGATCTCCTCGACCTTCGCCGCCTCCTCGCGGCGACGGGCGCGGAGCAGTTCCAGCCGCTCGGCGAGGACCTCCTCCAGGTCCTCCATGCTGCGGCGCTCCAGCAGCATGTCCCAGTGGGTGCGGACCGGCTTGGTGTTCTTGGGTTCCTCGCCGCCGCCGTCACGGCGCAGCGCGCGGTCGCCGCAGAAACGGCATTCCCATTCCGCGGGGATCTCGGCCTCGGTCGCGAAGGTTACCGCGAAGCGGTGACCCCGGGTACAGTCGTAGGTGACTTCCTGCCGGGGAGCCAGGTCGGTGTTGCGGTCGTTCTCGTAGCTCGTCGCCCCGAGCCGTGTGCCGCGAAGTGCTCGCTCGGCCATCGTGTGGGTGCCTCCAGGCGCTCGTGCGGTCTCGCGGGGTGTAACGCGTCGGTCCACGTCAAGATTCCCCACTGACCTGAGGTCGAATCTCCCCGGCGGGCGCGGGACCCCGTCCGCGCCACGGAGGACCCGTCACACCGAGCCCCGCCCGCGGTGATGACCTGCACCACCCTAGGGCGTGTTCCGCGGATCATTCCGGGCTCGCGACCACCAGGCTGCCTCTCGCTGCGCCGACTTCGCTCGGACAGCCAAACCCGGGCGGGCC